>JBOHKD010000007.1:0-18403 GCA_050728895.1 Aestuariivirga sp. | reverse complement strand
GGTTGGCACCACGCCGATATTCTGGCCCTCGGCGTTGATGAGACGCACCTCGCGCGCCTCGATGCGGTGGTTGATCCTGTGTTCGTCTTCCTTCGGCAGGGGGGCGGCGCCGCGATTGTTGGACGGCCTCCGGGGGGGCATGCTCAAGTGTCGGTTATCTCCATTTGTGAAAGGGCGTAATCGAATCCGCCCCCGATGTTCCGGGTTACGCCCGCTATAGACATCGAAGTGGTTCGGGCGTCAAGCGCTGCCTTCCGAAGGTTGGCGCTCGCCGCGCCGGCCGGTGCGCAATTCCGCGATGGTGTCGGGCACCGTGACAATAAAGGACGTGCCTTCGGGCCCGGTTGCGGCAAGCCTAACCTCACCGCCATGGGCTCTCACCAATTCCGCGGCGATAGCAAGGCCAAGGCCGGTGCCGCCCGACCGCGCCGCACTCTGAAACGCCTCAAAGAGCGTGGGGCGTACCCGCTCGGGAATGCCGGGTCCATTGTCCTTGATGTCGATGCTGACGACACTGCCTTCGCGCCAGGATCTAAGAGTCACGGCCCCTTCCGGGGCATCGGGATTTTCGGCCTGCGCGGCCTCGATTGCCTGAATGGCATTACGCAGCAGATTGGTCAGGACGCGGTTTAATTGTTCGGGATCGACGTCGGCCATCAGGCTTGGGGGGATGTTATTGTACAGCACGATGCGGCTTGAGGTTCGCACGGCGGCATTTTCGATCACATCCTCGACCAGCGACTTGAGGGCGATTTTTTCCCGCCTTGGCGAGATTTCCTGGGCGCGGCCGAATTTCAGCGTTCGGGTCAGGAAGTCGATGGCGCGGTCGAGCGAGTCGATGAGTTTGGGCGCAAACCGCTGGACCGTCGGATCTTGAACCATGCCCAGCCGGTCCGAGATCAGTTGCGCCGAGGTCAGCATGTTGCGAAGGTCATGGCTCACCTTCGAAACCGCAAGCCCCAGTGCCGCCAGCCGGTTTTTCTGCTGTAGCGTTGACAGAAGCTCGGTCTGCATGTCGTGCAATTCCCGCTCGGCGATGCCGATTTCATCGCGCCGCCCCGATGGCCGGATGATGCGCGCCGGGTCCTCGGGGCTGCGCGCGAAGGCCACCATGTTGGCGGTGAGCTTTTGCATGGGCCGCACCAAGGCACGGTTGAGGGCCGCGAAGACGAGACCCGCGACCAAGAGCGACAGCATGATCGACAGGATCAGGATATTGAAGGCGTAAGCGAACATCGCCTGGCGCAAGGGGGCTTCCTCGATGGCGATTTCGATACGGTCGCCGGACATGTTGGGCGGCTGGTCGACGACGCCGATGACACGCGGCTCGCTGGCGCGTATGGCCACGAAGGCGTCGACAATGGCAGGGAACCACCTGATTGTTCGCAGGTCGTAGCTTGCATCTATCATATGGTCGCCGTCGCTGCGCAGGATGAGCTGGCGCCTCTGGTCCTTGGTGAGGGAGACCACCAGAACGCCCGCACCCATCAGAATTTCGCTGCGGAGATCGCTCGATAGAATTTGGTCAGGGGCCGCTTCCGCCGCGAGAGCGGCGATTTCGGCCTGCGCCACGCGGGTTTTCAGCCACTGGATGCGGAAATTGGCGATGGAGGGGAGGAAAATCAGGACTTCGCCCAGCATGACGAACATGATGGTCAACGCCAGCACCTTGCCGGAGAGGCCAGTGAGCAGTCCCGGCCTGGAAATTTCTTGAGGTTTGTCGTTTACTGTCATGGGGGATTCCCCGTGTCATCCTAGCCTGCCAACCAGATCTATTACGCTTCTTACCCAAGGATTGGTTGCAAGACCCGAAAAATACTTAAGCGCGGCGCGGCGATTGGCCTCGCCCCTTGTGGGATAGGGGCAAACCATGTCGACCAAGGACTTGATCTTGAGCCCCTCATTCATGGCCAGAACCCAGGGCTGGATCAACTCACCTGCTTGCGCGCCCGCGATGCCCACGCCAAGGATGCGGCCGCGTTTTCCGATGATCGCCTTGACCATGCCTTCGACCGCCGCCTCCGCCTGGGCCCGGTCATTGTCGTGGAAGGGCAATCGCAGCCCCGTCACGGCATCCCCGTGAAGGGCTTTGGCCTCCGCTTCGGTCAGTCCCACCTGTGCCAGTTCCGGGTCCGTGAAGGTGACCCTGGGCATGGCAGCCCCGCGCGTACTGACCGGAAGCCCGAAAAGCGCGTTACGCACCACCAGACCGGCATGATAAGCCGCAAGGTGGGTAAATTGCGGGCCGCCCGCCATGTCACCAATGGCATAGACCCGGCGGTTCGTGGTTTTTAATCCGTCATTGACGGTGATGCCCTTGGGCGTGAAGGCGATGCCCGCGGCTTTGAGATTGAGGCCTTCGGTGTTTGTCTGGCGCCCCGCCGCCACCAAGAGGTGCGATCCCGTGATCGTGCTTCCGTTTGCGGTATGGATCGA
Organism: Aestuariivirga sp.; assembly: GCA_050728895.1. Taxonomy (GTDB): domain Bacteria; phylum Pseudomonadota; class Alphaproteobacteria; order Rhizobiales; family Aestuariivirgaceae; genus Aestuariivirga. The sequence goes on along the minus strand of JBOHKD010000007.1, from coordinate 15,967 downwards.
AATCCCAGTGCCGTTCCTTGCGATGGAGCCTATCTTCTTCCCCGAAAAGATTTCCACGCCTTCCTGGGCTAACGATTTGAGAATGACGGCGGCAAGTTCCGGGTCTTCCTTGTTCAACGGTTCGAACGCCTCGATAACGCTCACGCGCGATCCCAAGCGGCGATAGGCTTGCGCCATTTCGATGCCGATGGGGCCGCCGCCGATGATGAGGAGGTGATCCGGAAGCCCTTGATTGTCGAACAAGGTTTCGTTGGTGAAATAGGGAATCTCCGCCAATCCCGGAATATCCGGTATGGCGGCACGCGAGCCGGTGGCGATCACGAAGCGCCGCGCGGTGAAAACTTCGCCCGCCGCCTCGATGCTGGCGCGGTCCACAAAGCGCGCCGGGGCGCGCACCACCTTCACTCCCAGTCCTTCGAAACGCTCCTGACTGTCGTTGGGCGCAATCGCCGCGATTGCCGCGTGAACATGAGCGTACACCTTGGTGAAATCGACTGCGGGTTCCGGTACCATGACTCCGTAACGGCGGGCTTGACGGGCCATATGGGCGTGTTTTGCCGCGGCGAGTAGCGCCTTTGACGGCACACAGCCGAAATTCAGGCAGTCTCCGCCCATTTTGCCCGGCTCGAACAACACCACCTTGCGGCCGAACTGCGCCGCCGCCGCCGCAACGGTGAGACCACCGGAGCCGGCGCCGATAATTGCCAGATCGTATTTCAACGGAGCACCCCCCGCCGTTGCCAGCGCCTGAAGCCTATGGGAATCAGGGCAACGAAACCCAGAACGATGAAGGCGGTGACGATTTCCGGCGTCAGGAGGGCGCCCGCATCGAGTTCCAGGCTGCAGTTGGCTATCCCCTTGGCGGCAACACATGCATCATAGGATTTCATCTGCGCGTCGATGATGCTGTCAAGCCCGGTGCCCAGATAGGCGAACGCGAAGGAGGCGGGAATAATGCCGAGAGCGGTCGCCGCGATGAAGGTCCGGGGATTGACGCGGGCCAACCCCGCCACCGCGTTGACCATAAAAAACGGGAAGGCGGGGACGAGGCGGAGAAACAGCAGATAGCTGAAGGAGTCGCGGGCAAATCCCTCCGTAAGTTTCCGGGCCGTGGGCCCCGCCCGTTCCGCCAGCGCTGCGCCGAAGGATGTTTTGACCACATGGAACACGATGACGGCACCTATTGTAGCGGCAATTATGGTAATGGGCACGCTCAGCGGCCAGCCGAAGAGGAAGCCGCCCGCGACACTCATCACCGCGGCTCCCGGCAGGGAAAGCGCCACCACGCCGATATAGACCGCCATGTAGAGGAAGATGGCATAAAATGGGTGTTCGGCTGCAAAACCTTTGAGCAGCATACGGTTTTCGGCAATGGTTTGAAGCGAGAAGTAGTGGCCAAAACCGGCGAGATACGCAGCACCGATGAGAATCGCAAGCAAGAGGACGGGAAGCCAGGTTTTCACATTCGACAGGTAAGAGGGCCGCTTGGTCATGGGGCAATATGCGTTCTGTCCGCCGGGCTGGAAAGGGGGCTTCACCGCCTCGTGAGAACAATTCAGCGCCCGTGTGGTAGCGGTTCCCTTCACGTTGACTTTGCCGCGCCTTTCCCCCTATAAGCCCGCCAATCCTCAAGCGGACGGATTTCAGCCCGCGCTTGGAACAGAATACGGAGACAGACACGTGAAGCGCACCTTTCAGCCATCGAAACTCGTCCGCAAGCGTCGCCACGGGTTCCGTTCGCGCATGGCCACGGTCGGCGGCCGCAACGTTCTCGCCCGCCGCCGCGCCAAGGGCCGCAAGCGCCTGTCGGCCTAGCGCCGGAAGCGTAAAAACCATGCAACGCCTCAAACGCCGGCGGGATTTCATTGCCGCCGCCAAGGCCTTGCATGCCGCCACGCCAAGCCTCGTTGTGCAGGCGCGCAACCGCAAGGATGCCGCCGCTCCCCGTATCGGCTTCACCGTGACCAAAAAGCAGGGCAACGCGGTTGCCCGCAACCGCATCAAGCGGCGCCTTCGGGAAATTGCCCGCCTCCACTTGGGAGCAGAGGCTCACGCGGGCTTCGATTATGTACTGATCGGCCGGACTCCAGCGATGGAACGCGATTTCAGCGACCTCCGGAAAGACCTCAATTCCGCCTTGAAGCGGCTGCACCGCACGCCACATGGGGTTGCGGAATAGGAAACCCATGAATTACGACAACAAGAATTTCATACTCGCCATCGTCCTCTCGATGCTGATTATTTTCGGCTGGCAGTATTTCTATGCGGCACCTCTTTCCGAAAAGCAGGCGGCCCAGCAACAAGCAGCCCAGCAGACAACAACCACGGCGGCAGGCACCACCGCGGACGGTCAGATTCCCGATATAGCGCAGCCCGCCGCCATCGGCCGCGACGAAGCCTTGGCGGCCACGCCCCGTGTTAGAATCGAAACGCCGTCGCTGGCGGGCTCGATCAATCTGCAAGGCGCCCAGATCGACGACCTGCACCTCACCCAATACCGCGAGACCATTGCCCCCGGGAGCCCGACGATTACGTTCCTTTCACCCGCCGGAACGCCGGGCGCTCTGTTTGCCGAACAGGGCTTTATCCCCGCAACCGGCACGGCGGCGAAGCTGCCCGATCCCAAGACCCTGTGGAAGGCCGCCGACGGAGCGATCCTCAAGCCCGGCCAGCCCGTGACGCTGACCTGGGACAATGGCGAAGGCCTTGTCTTCACCCGCGTAATTTCGATCGACGATGAGTATGTTTTTTCGATCGCCCAAACGGTCCGGAACAATTCGGCCAATGCCGTCACCCTCATTCCCTATGCCCGCATCCAGCGCCAGGACACGCCAGCCATCGCCGGCTGGTTTGTGTTCTTCGAGGGTATGTTGGGGGTCTTCGAAAACAGCCTGAACGAAGTCAAATACAGCAAGGTGGTGGACGCTCCGGCCCTCAAAATTGACAGCGCCAATGGTGGCTGGCTCGGCTTCACCGACAAATATTGGGCGGCAGCCCTCATTCCCGACCAGCAGAAGGCGCTTACCGCGACATTCCAGCACCAGAAACAGGGTGGCCGCGATGTCTATCAGACCGACTATCTGGCCAAGGAGGCATTGGCGATTCAGCCCGGTTCCGCCGCCTCTTATCAGGATCATTTCTTCGCCGGCGCCAAGGTTGTGCAAACCATCAACGCCATCGGCAAAAAATACAAGATCGACAGCTTCAAATATGTCATCGACTGGGGTTGGTTCTACTTCCTCACCCAGCCGATGTTTTACCTGCTCGAGTGGCTCAAGAATCTCGTCGGCAATTTCGGCATCGCCATTCTGCTTGCCACCGTGCTGGTGAAGGCCGCCGTGTTCCCGCTCGCCAATAAATCCTATGCCTCCATGAGCAAGATGAAAAAATTGCAGCCGGAGATGGTGAAGCTGAAGGAGCTGTTTCCCGACGACCGGGTGAAACAACAACAGGCGATGATGGAACTTTACAAGCGCGAAAAGGTCTCGCCGCTCTCGGGCTGCTTGCCGGTGGTGGTGCAAATTCCGATCTTCTTTGCGCTCTACAAGGTGATCCTGACTTCCATCGAACTCCGCCATGCGCCGTTCTACGGCTGGATACACGACCTCTCCGCGCCCGACCCCACGAGCTTCGCCAATCTTTTCGGACTTCTGCCCTTCACGCCGCCTCATATGCTGATGATTGGCGTCTGGCCGCTGCTCATGGGCATCACCATGTGGGTGCAGATGCGCCTCAATCCGACGCCGCCCGATCCAGTGCAGGCAAGCCTCTTCAACTGGATGCCGGTGATCTTCACCTTCATGCTCGGCACCTTTCCCGCAGGACTCGTCATCTACTGGGCCTGGAGTAATTTGCTGTCGATCCTCCAGCAGTCGATCATCATGAGGCGCCATGGCGTGGAGATCGACCTCTTCGGCAATATCCGTTCAAGCCTTCCCTTCCTCAAAAAGAAACCGGCCAGTTGAGCGAACGCTTCACCCCGGACCGGATTGATGCGGGCCGCCGTCTCTTCGGCGGCCCTTCGACTTTTATGCTGGGTGTTGCGAAACTCGACCAACTGCCACCGGTGGAGGGCGTGGAGATCGCCTTCGCCGGACGCTCGAATGTGGGCAAGTCCTCGCTGATCAACGCATTGACCGGTGTCGACGATCTGGCGCGCGCGTCAAACACGCCGGGCCGCACCCGCGAACTCAATTTCTTCGATATCGGCGGCAGGCTGACGCTGATCGACATGCCGGGCTACGGTTATGCCAAGGCGGCCAGACAAGAGGTCAAAAAGTGGCAGTCGATGCTGCGCGGATATTTGCGTGGGCGCCCCGGCCTCACCCGCGCCTTTGTGCTCATCGATGCGCGCCACGGCGTTCTCGGCGCCGATGAAGACATGTTCAGGCTTCTCGACGAATCCGCTGTCACCTATCAACTGGTGCTGACCAAGATCGACAAGCTCAAGCCCGCCGCGTTGGAAACGGCCATTGCCGGGACAGAGGCGGTTGCCCGCAAGCGCCCCGCCGCCTTTCCCCTGATCCATGTGACCTCAAGCGAAAAGGGCATCGGCCTGCCGGAGCTCAGGGCCGAAATCGCGGGCCTTCTGTGAGAGACTTGGCAAGAGCCGACAAAGCCCTATAAGTCGGCCACATTGCCTGAGGGATTTTCCCGGATGACCGACACCCCGATCAGCGAAACCGCCCGCATTCTCTCCGAGGCGCTGCCTTTTCTGCAACGTTACGACGACCAGATCATCGTGGTGAAATACGGCGGCAATGCCATGGTCGATCCCCGGCTGGCCCAGCAATTCGCCCGCGACATGGTGATGCTCAAGGTCTGCGGCCTCAATCCCATCGTTGTCCATGGCGGAGGGCCCCAGATCAACCGGATGCTGGACAAGCTCGCGGTGAAGCCGGTGTTCCGCGACGGTCTGCGCGTCACCGACCAGGAAACCATGGACGTCGTTGAGATGGTGCTGGCCGGCTCCATCAACAAGGCGATTGTCGCCTCGATCCAGCAGGCGGGCGGGCGTGCCGTGGGCATTTCCGGCAAGGATGGAAATCTGCTGATCGCCGAACGCCTGGTGAAAAAAAAGACCGATGCGGCTACCGGCAAGGTCGAGGAGATCGATTTGGGCTTTGTCGGCGAGCCCGTTCGCATCAACATCGACATTCTCCACACCATCATGAAAAGCGACGCAATTCCGGTGATCGCCCCCGTGGGCGTGGGCTGGGATGGCGAAACTTATAATGTGAACGCCGATACAGCCGCGGGCGCCATCGCCACCGCGACCCAGGCCAAGCGGCTTCTGCTTTTGACCGATGTTGCGGGCGTGCTCGACGGAAGCGGGAGTATGATCAGTGAACTGAAGATCGGCGACGTTGCCGGCCTCGTGGCCAACGGTACGATCACCGGGGGCATGATTCCCAAGATCGAAAGTGCGGTGGCCGTGGTCGAATCGGGTGTCGAAGGCGTCATCATTCTCGATGGCAGGGTGCCGCACTCGGTGCTGCTTGAATTGCTGACGCCCCATGGTGTCGGCACGCGCGTCTCGCGGACCGGCGTGTGAGAGGCTTCGGCCATGTCGATACCTGGGTGTTCGATCTCGACAACACGCTCTATCCCGCCTCTTGCCGGCTGTTCGACCAGATCGATGTCAGGATGGGCGAGTTCGTTTCGCGCCTGTTAAACGTGGATTTGGCGGAAGCCAGAAGCCTTCAGAAGCGGCTTTTCCATAAATACGGAACGACGCTGCGCGGCCTGATGGTCGAGCACGGCGTCAATCCCGATGGCTTCCTCGATTATGTGCATGATATCGACCACACGCCGGTGCCGTGCAATCCGTTGCTCGACGAGGTTCTTCATGCGCTTCCAGGCCGCAAGCTGGTGTTCACCAACGGCACCGTATCCCATGCGGGCAAGGTGCTGGCCCGTCTCGGCGTCACTCATCATTTCGGCGACATTTTCGATATCGTGCATTCGGATTTCATTCCAAAACCCGAGATGGAGCCCTACCGGAAATTCATCGGCCAGACTGGCATCCGTGCCGAGACTTCCGCCATGTTCGAGGATATCGCCCGCAATCTCGAAGTGCCCCATGCGCTCGGCATGACCACGGTTCTGGTGGTGGCTCCGGAAAATCGCGATGCCTTGGAACTCAACCGGGAGACGGGCGGCGAAACCCGGCCTCATGTCCATCACGTGACCAACGATTTGGCCGCGTTCCTGGCGGGTCTCGTCTCTTAAGCCTCGGCGAGTTCCCGCGCAGCGTAAATGTTTTCGCCCAGGGGATCGCGGCCGTCATCGTTGATCTTGATATAAAGGACGGCGGTGCCGCGCGGGCGAATACGCTCATGGTAGATGGTGGAGCCGAGGAATACAATCATGTCGCCCAACTGTTCGTGGAGCGGCAACGCATCGGGCGAAGCATAGATACGTTCAAGCCCCGGATGGTCCTCGCCTGTCAGGTAGACGGCGCGTTCCGTGAGATTGGGCGAGCGGTCGAGCGTTGGGAACACGCACACGCTGGTGTCGGGGCCGAGGTGGATGGGCAGGCCGATTGAAATTTTCGAAGCACCCCGGTCTTTGTGGGGAGCGGGATATTCCGGGGCATCCTCCTCATATTGCTTCAGATGCCGCTCCGATACGGCAATTTCATTCTCGCTCATGCCCGTCAGCGCCGCGATTCCGGCGCGGAATTTCAAGGCAACCGCTTCCGAAGGAAAGTCGAAGAGAAACTGGTGTTTCTTGCCGCCGATCCGCCACTGGCCGGTTTCAGCCACGCCGCCCTTGCGGGATCGGGCGAGAAAGTCCCGGAGATAGGACATGAAACTATCCGACAGGATATCCTTGAGGAGGATATAGCCATTGCGTTCGAACTGGCCGCGATAGGATTTGAGGTCGTGCTTGAAGGGCATGGCGCTACCTTTGCCGGAATGGGACTACGGAGAAGCTCCTTGCAAGCCGGATTCCAAAGGACCTTCGAAAAAAGCAACGCTCGCCCCATATGGTTAATGCGATTATTTCGGCGCGCGCTTGGCCAGGATGCGCTGCAAGGTGCGCCTGTGCATGTTGAGACGCCGCGCCGTCTCGGAAACATTGCGGTTGCACAGTTCATAGACCCGCTGGATATGTTCCCAGCGAACCCGGTCCGCCGACATGGGATTGTCCGGCAGGGCCGACCGGTTGTCCTTGTCGCCGATGAGCGCGCCATAGACGGCATCGGCATCGGCGGGCTTTGCCAGATAATCGATGGCGCCGAGTTTGACGGCGGTAACCGCGGTTGCGATATTGCCATAGCCGGTGAGCACCACGACGCGGGCATCCGGTCTCGCCGAATGCAGCGCCTCGACGACATCGAGCCCATTGCCGTCGGCAAGCCTCAAATCAACCACGGCATATCCGGGTGCCGCCTTTTTGACCTGCACGACGCCTTCCGCCACCGATTCAGCCATGTGAACCGCAAAACCGCGAATTTCCATGGCGCGCGCCAGCCGGCTCAGAAACGGCTTGTCGTCATCGACCAGCAACAGCGTTTTGTCGGCGGGAAGTTGGATCGCCATAGACAATGGTCTAGACCGGGCGGCTAGCGGGCTCAAGCCTTGCCGACATCGACGGCGGCGCGGGGCCAGACGACCTGGACCATGGCGCCATGTTGGGGAGAAGGCCGGTTGGCGAGCGAAACTTGGGCACCGGAACGTTCCAGCAGCGTCTTGGCGATGAAAAATCCAAGCCCCATGCCTTCATGGCCGCCCTCTTCGGACTCCGCGCCATAGCCCGGCCTGGTGGTGACGAAAGGATCGCCCAGACGGTCGAAGACATCCTGATGAAAACCCGGACCGTCATCGCCCACCGAAATGGCGACGCTCGAAGGCGTCCAGCGGGCTTCAACCTTAACTTTGCTTCCGGCGAAATCGGCGGCGTTTTCCAAAAGATTTCCAAGCCCGTAGGCGATTGCCGGATTGCGCCGGAAAACCGGCTCGGGGCTCACTTCCGTGTCGACGGGGCTTGCCACCGTGATTTCCACATCCGAGCCCCGCAAAGGCGCGATAAGATCCTCAAGCATCGCCAGCATCTTGGTGCGCTGGTAGATTTCATCGGCTTCGGCGTCGCGATTGGCAAGGCGCGCCAGGATTTCCCGGCAGCGCGCCGCCTGGCTTACAAGAAGGTCGATATCCTCCGTATGCGGAGCATCCGGGGCAAGCTCGCGCTTCAGTTCCTTGGCGACAAGGGCGATGGTGGCGAGCGGGGTTCCCAATTCATGGGCCGCCGCCGCGGCAAACCCGTCAAGTGCCGAAAGCCTCTGCTCGCGCGACAGCACCATTTCGGTTGCCGAGAGTGCCGCCGACATCTGCCTTGCTTCCTCGGCGATGCGGCGGGCATAGAGCGCTGAAAACACGACCCCGCACACAATCGCGGCCCACATCCCCGCGATATAGGCATCGGGCAGAACCAGCGGCGCATCCGGCATCCACGGCAGCGGCAGGTGTTTAATGGTCAGGAAGCTGGCGCAAGCGAAGGCAATCGCCCCCAGCCACAGGGTCCATTTGAGCGGCAGCGAGGTGGCCGAAATGGTGACGGGCACCAGAAACAGGAAGGAGAAGGGATTTTCCAGGCCGCCGGTCAGATACAGCAGCACCGCCAGCTGGAGAATATCGTAGATCAGCAGCAAGCCCGCATGCGCGGGTTGCAATCGCACGCTTTTCCGCCACCTTATGGTGAGAAAGATATTGAGCCAGGCGCTGAGTGCGATGGCCGCTAGGCAAAGCCCGATGGGAAGCGGAAATCCCAGCAGGAAATAGACCCCGGCGACCGCCACGGTCTGGCCCACGACGGCGAGCCAGCGCAGGCGGACCAGGGTGCGCAGCCGCAAAACGCCAAGTTCGGCATCCCTGGCGGAATTGGTCATATCGAATAACAGGCCGGTGGACATGCGGCGTTTGGAGGCTTTCCCTAGCGTTGCCCAATCTCCACATTAAGCCTATGTGAGCAAAAAACGAAAGCCGTCACCCATGCCCTCGCGCCTTCAGGCCCTGATTGCCATCGCCATTGTTTCGCTGGCTCTTCTCATCGGCGCGGCGGCCTTGATTCTTCAAAAAGGAGGCCCGGGGCGGGTCGGCATGGGAGAGGCGCTGATCGGCGGGCCGTTCAGCCTCATCGACACGCAAGGCAAGCGTGTCACCGAAAAGGATTTTCTGGGCAAGTATACGCTGATCTTCTTCGGCTATACCTATTGCCCCGATATCTGCCCGACAGAATTGCAGGTGATGACGGAAGCGCTGGCCCAGATGGGCGCCAAGGGCGAGATCATCCAGCCTGTCTTCATTTCATTCGATCCCGAGCGCGACACGCGCGACACGCTGAAAGCCTATGTCGAAAACTTCGGCCCAAGGCTTATCGGCCTCACGGGAAGCGCGGCCGAAATCGCAGTCGCGGCCAAGGCCTATCGCGTCTATTACCGGAAAGTTGAAAGCGAAGGATCCACGGACTATCTGATGGATCATTCATCGATCGTCTATTTGATGGACACGCGCGGCAAATTCGTCAAACACTTCAGCTATTCGACCGATGCCAAAGCCATGGCCGAAGCGCTTGCCGCCGCCGTATCGGGCGCCTCATAAAGCTTTAGGAAATGCCGGGGCCCCGTTCTATACCGAATCGTAAAACTTGTGTTGCATCGTGGGGCGGAGAGCTGGGGAATGCTGTATAATTTCTACGAGATGAATCATGCCGTTCTGGCGCCGTGGCGCGCGGCGGCGGGTGCCGGCCTCGATTTCTGGACCAGTCCCGCCAATCCCTTGGCTACGACCCAGATAGGCCGCAACCTTGCTGCGTCTCTTGAGATGTTCGAACGCGGCACCCGCCGCTACGGAAAACCGGGATTCGGCATCGTCGATGCAACCGTAAGCGGTGAAATTGTTCCGGTGACAGAGCGGCAGGTTCTCGAAAAGCCGTTCTGCAATCTGCTGCATTTCCGTAAATCATTGCCCAAGGCTGCCCCGACCCAACCCAAGCTGCTGATCGTAGCCCCCCTGTCGGGCCACTACGCGACCCTGCTGCGCGGCACGGTTCAGGCGATGCTCGGCCATTTCGATGTCTATATCACCGATTGGATCGACGCGCGTGCCGTGCCCTTGGTCTCGGGCCACTTCGATCTCGACGATTATATCGACTATGTGATCGAGATGTTGCAGTTCCTCGGACCCGGCAGCAGCGTAATGGCGGTGTGCCAGCCCTCGGTTCCCGTCCTTGCCGCCGTGGCGCTGATGAACGCGGCCCAGAATCCGTGTTCGCCGAAGAGCATGATCCTGATGGGGGGTTCGATCGACTCGCGGATCAATCCGACGGCGGTCGATCGTCTGGCCGCCGAACGCGGCATCCACTGGTTCCGCCATAACGCCGTGATGAAAGTGCCCCCGCCCCATGCCGGGCGTGGACGCTTGGTTTACCCGGGCTTTCTGCAGCTTGGCGGGTTTCTGAGCCTGAATCTCGATCGCCATATCGAGGCCCACCGCGAGATGTTCCAGCATCTGGTCGAGGGCGATGGCGAATCGGCGGACAAGCACCGCGATTTCTATGACGAGTATCTCTCGGTGATGGACCTGAGCGCCGAATTCTATCTGCAGACCGTGTACAAGGTGTTCGTCAACCACGAACTGCCGCGCGGGTTGTTCCATCACCGCGGCATCAGGGTCGATCCTTCGCGGATTACCCGGACAGCGTTAATGACCATCGAAGGCGAGCGCGACGATATTTCCGGCCGTGGCCAGACCGAAGCCGCGCATGACTTGTGCTCCTCGCTGCCGCCGGAACGGAAGCTGCATTATCTGCAAGAGGGAGTCGGCCACTATGGCGTCTTCAACGGCTCCAAATTTCGCAACGAAATCGTGCCGCGCATCGTGCAATTCGTGAACGCCGCCGCCTGATGTATCTGGCTCTTCGGCACATTGGCCGGATGTTGGCGCCCAAGGTTCTCGCACCGGCGCGATTGGCGGTTGGCCGCGAGGAACTTGAGGTGGTTTTCCGGCGGCATGCCAGGGCGCGGCGTCTGGTTTTGCGTCTCAACCCGGAGGGAACCGCGGCCCTTGTCACGGTGCCGCACGGTGTCTCGCGCCACCGCGCTCTCGATTTTGTGCATTTATCCGCTCCATGGCTCGCAAACCGTCTCCAGCAACGCGGCGCCAATATCGCGCTTGAACCCGGTAATATCATTCCATTTCGCGGCGAGGATTGCGAGATCCGGCATGTGCCCTCGCGGCGCGGAATTGTCGAGGCCGATTCCGTGTCTAGGCTGATCCATGTTCCGGGCGAGCTTGCCCATGTTCCCCGCCGCCTGCTCGATTGGCTCAAGGCGGCCGCGCGCGCCGAGCTTGCCGCCGCCTCGGAAAAATATGCGAACGCGATGAATGCGCGCTACCGCCGTATCGTCATCCGCGATCAACGCAGCCGCTGGGGCTCGTGTTCGGCCACGGGCGTGCTTTCCTATTCCTGGCGGCTTATCCTGACACCAGCCTATGTGCTCGATTATGTCGCCGCTCACGAAGTTGCGCATTTAAACCACATGGACCACAGCCCCGCCTTCTGGCGCCTGGTGTTGTCGCACTGCCCCGATGCCTCGCGCGCCAAGAAATGGCTCAAGGCCAATGGCAATGGCGTCCATCGGATTGTAGGCTGATTACTTGCTGCCCCGCTGCATGCGCTTCGTTACTCCTTCGCCATCGCGCCTCGCGCCGCCGGAAAACAGATGGCCCAGCGCTTCGAAGAAACCGCCGCTACCGCCTCTGCGCTCCTCGGCGAAATTTTCTCCGTCCTGAAGATCGGACATCGCCGTGCCGCCGGGAAGGCCGTAGCGGTCGCCCGGCAGAGGTTCCGGCACCATCCCTTCATGGGCTACTTCCATCACATCTTTCCACACCGCCGCCGGAAGCGAGCCGCCTGTCATCTTTTGCGTCGGCGAATTATCGTCATTGCCCATCCACACGCCGCCCACAAGATGCGTCGTGTAGCCGATGAACCAGGCATCGCGGTAATCCTGGCTGGTGCCGGTCTTGCCGGCGATTTCAAAATCGCCGAACTGGGCCCGGCGCGCCGTACCTCCGGCGACCACGGCGCCCATCATCTCGTTCATCTGGCCCAGATCGTAATAGCTGATGGCGCTGCTCGCTCCGCCGCCGCTGCGCCGGTAGAGAACTTCTCCGTCGCGCATGGTGATTTGGCTGACGGTGAACGGTATGACGGGAAAGCCGCCGTTGGCGAAGGGCGCGAAGGCGGAGGTAAGTTCAAGCAATGTCACTTCGGAGGTTCCGAGTGCTATCGAGGCATCGTGGCCTAGCGGTGAGGTAATGCCGAGGCGATGGGCGGCCGCCACCACCGATTCAGGCCCCACACGGCTCACCAGCTTGACCGCGACAGTGTTGAGCGACAGCGCCAGTGCCTTGGTCAGCGTCACCGGCCCCAGATATTTCTGCTTGTAGTTCTCCGGTTCCCAATCGCCGAGGCGGAACGGTTCGTCGACCTCGACCGAGTTCGAATTGTAGCCCTGTTCGACGGCGGCGAGATACACGAAGGGTTTGAAAGCCGAACCCGGTTGCCGGAGCGCCTTGGTCGCGCGGTTGAACTGGCTGCGCTTGTAGGATTTGCCGCCGACCATCGCCTTGATGGCACCATGGGTATCCATGATGACGAGGGCGCCCTGCCTTACGCCGAACTTGGCGCCTTCCTCGTTGAGCCGCTTGCGCAGTGCGCGCTCGGCAAAGCGCTGGAGCTGGGGATCGATCGTCGTTTGGACGATGATCGACTCGGAATAATTCTTGACGAGATCGGGAAGCTGCTCGCCCACCCAATCGACGATATATTGCTTGGCGGATACATAGTCGGATGCGGCAGCCGAAGCTGGGGCTTCGATGGCGGCCTGCGCCTCGCGCTTGGTGATGGCGCCGGTCTGGGCCATGCCGTGGATCACAAGCTTGGCGCGTTCGGCTGCGGCTTCCGGATGGTTCAGCGGATTGTAGCTGGCGGGTGCCTTGAGGAGGCCCGCGATCGTTGCTGCCTCGCCAATCGAAAGATCGCGGGCGGATTTGTGGAAATAGGCTTGTGCCGCCTTTTCGATGCCGGTGGCTCCGGCGCCATAATAGACCCGGTTCAAATAGAGCTGGAGGATTTCCTGCTTCGAGAAGCGCGTTTCGAGCCAGATGGCAAGCACCAGTTCCTGAAGCTTGCGTTCCATGGTGCGGTCGGGATTGAGGAACAGGTTCTTGGCGAGCTGCTGGGTCAGCGTCGAGCCGCCTTGCACCACATGGCCCGCTTTGATGTTAGCCAGCAGTGCGCGCAGCAGCCCCAGGGGATCGACGCCGAAATGCGAATAAAAGCGCCGGTCTTCAATGGCGATGACGGCATTGGGCACGTAATCGGGCAATTCCTCGACGCGGATTTCATCGCCGTAAAAAGAGCCCTGTTCGGCAAGCACGGTGCCGTCGGCGGCGAGCAACATGATGCCGGGTTCGCGTGCGGGAATTTCCAGCAGGCCCTTCTGGTTAAGCGAGATCCAGATGTAGCCGAAAAGCAGCGTCAATCCGATGCCGCCCCAGAACGCCGCGATCAGCGAAAATCGCGTGAGCCTTGCGATGAAATTGGAGTGCTTGGGCTTGGCCTTGCGCCGGCGCTCACGCTCGCGTTGTGCGAAAAGACGCGGCTCCACCCGCTCCTTGCCGCCACGCTTCCTGCGCCTGCTGAAAATGCCCATCCGACCCGGTTTACGCCGATTCCCGTCCGAAGAAACGGCAGCCAACGATCACGTGGGCGAAAATCATGGTCCAAAAATGACCGCGCGGGGAGGCTTTAAGCGCCGAACTCAGTTCCCGAAACCGTCCCAGAACGCTTTCGCCTTGGCGAAGAAGCCCTCCGATTCGGGCGAGTTGTGGCGCGCTTCCTTCTCGAACTCGCGCAGCAGCTCGCGCTGGCGGCGCGAAAGATTGACCGGGGTTTCGACCGCAACCTGGATATACATGTCGCCCGCCTGCGAGGACCGCAAGACCGGCATGCCCTTGGCCTTGAGGCGGAACTGCTTGCCGGTCTGGGAGCCCTCGGGGATGGTGACGCGGGCCTTCTTGCCGTCAATCGTCGGAACTTCGATTTCGCCACCGAGCGTGGCGGTGGCCATGGAAACGGGTACCTTGCAGAACAGGTCGGCGCCGTCGCGCTGGAAAAACTCGTGGGGCTTGACCGAGAGGAAAATATAGAGGTCGCCCGAAGGTCCGCCGCGCAAGCCCGCCTCACCCTCGCTGGCAAGTCTGATGCGCGTGCCATCCTCGACGCCGGGCGGAATGTTGACCGAAAGGGTGCGCTCCTTGGTGACGCGGCCCTGGCCGCCGCAGGTATTGCACGGGTCCGCGATGACCTGGCCCCGGCCTTGGCAGGTAGGGCAGGTCCGCTCCACCGTGAAGAAGCCCGACTGCGAACGAACCGACCCATGGCCATGGCAAGTACCGCAGGTTTTGGGCGTTGAACCGGGCTTGGCGCCCGAACCCTTGCAGGTCTCGCAAGCCACGGAGGATGGCACCCGGATTTGCGCTGTCTTGCCGCTAAAAGCCTCTGTCAGGGCGATTTCCATGTTGTAGCGGAGATCGGCGCCCCGTGCCGCTCCGGGCTGCCCACGGCCGCGCGCCTGCGCCCCGCCACGCCCCCGCTGGCCGCCCATGGAAACCCCGAAGAGGTCTTCGAAAATATCCGACATGGAGGAGGTGAATTCGGGGCCGAAACCGGCGGCGCCTCCGGGATTGCGGCCTTGACCCATCCCGGCTTCAAAGGCCTGGTGGCCGAAACGGTCATAGGCTGCTTTCTTCTGGCTGTCCTTGAGGACGTCGTAAGCCTCGCTGATTTCCTTGAACTTGTGTTCCGCCGTCTTGTCGCCCGGATTGGCATCGGGATGGAGTTGCTTGGCGAGCTTGCGATAGGCGGCTTTCAGTTCTTTTTCGTCGGCTTGTCTGCCGACACCGAGAACCTCATAAAAATCGCGCTTGGCCATGGAGTAATGTCACCGGGAGGCGGTTGGAAAGCTACGCCTATAACAGACCCCGCCCTTGAAGCGCGAGAGCCGCAAGGACGGGGTTGCGAAAATCATATTGCGTTATGCCGTCTTGTCGTCGTCTTTGACTTCCTCGAAGTCGGCATCGACGATGTCGTCCGCCGCCTCGGAGGCTGCCGCTCCGTCTCCCGGAGTGCCGCCCGGCTCGCCCGCGCTTTGTGCCTTGTAGAGCGCTTCGCCGAGCTTCATCGCGGCCTGGGCCAGGGTGTTGGTTTTATCCTTGATCGCCTCGGCATCCTCGCCGTCCATGATCGACTTGAGATCGGCTATGGCCGCCTCGATGGCGGATTTGTCGGCGGCGGAAACTTTGTCGCCATACTCCGCCAGCGATTTGCCGGACGAATGGATGAGGGACTCGGCATGGTTCTTGGCTTCCACCAGTTCCTTGCGCTTCTTGTCGTCGGCGGCATTGGCTTCGGCTTCCTTGACCATCTTCTCGATCTCCTTGTCGGAGAGACCGCCAGAGGCCTGGATACGGATCTGCTGTTCCTTGTTCGTCGCCTTGTCCTTGGCGGATACGTTGACAATGCCGTTGGCGTCGATATCGAAAGTAACTTCGACCTGGGGAACGCCGCGCGGCGCGGAAGGAATGCCCATCAGGTCGAACTGGCCCAGCATTTTGTTGTCGCCCGCCATTTCACGCTCGCCCTGGAACACCCGGATCGTTACCGCCGTCTGGTTGTCGTCGGCGGTGGAGAAGATCTGGCTCTTCTTGGTCGGGATCGTGGTGTTGCGGTCGATGAGGCGCGTGAACACGCCGCCCAGCGTTTCGATGCCGAGCGATAGCGGCGTCACGTCGAGGAGCAGCACGTCCTTCACTTCGCCCTTGAGTACGCCCGCCTGGATCGCGGCGCCGATGGCCACGACTTCATCCGGGTTCACACCCTTATGCGGCTCCTT
>JBOHKD010000006.1:0-18455 GCA_050728895.1 Aestuariivirga sp. | reverse complement strand
AGAAGACATAGGAGATAAGCCGCAACCTTAACTCGCTACCGCGAATGCTTCGGCTTCCTGCAAATTCACCGACACCAGTTGCGAGACGCCGCGTTCCATCATGGTCACGCCGTAGAGGCGGTTCATGCGGGCCATGGTCAAGGGATGATGCGTGATGACCATGAAACGTGTGTCCGTGCGCTCTAGCATCGCGTCGAGCAGGTTGCAGAAGCACTCGACATTGTGATCGTCGAGAGGCGCGTCGACTTCGTCGAGTACGCAAATGGGCGAAGGATTAGTCAGGAACACCGCGAAGATCAGCGACAGCGCCGTGAGCGTCTGCTCGCCGCCTGAAAGCAGCGACAGCACGGTAGGCTTCTTGCCGGGCGGATTGGCGATGATTTCAAGACCGGCCTCGAGGGGATCATCCGACTCGATCAGTTGCAGTTCGGCCCTGCCGCCGTCGAAGAGGGTGGTGAACAGTTCACCGAACTTCTCATTCACCGTGCCAAAGGCATCGAGCAGGCGCTGGCGGCCTTCGCGGTTGAGGCTCGAAATGGCGCCCCGCAGTTTGTTGATGGCGCCCATGAGATCGTCGCGCTCGCGGATCAGGGTATCGAGCTGCCTTGCGACCTCGGCTGCTTCCTCATCGGCGCGTAAGTTGACAGCACCCAGGCGCTCGCGGTCCTCGCGCAAGGTCAGGAGTCTACGTTCGATCTCATCGGGGGGTGGAATTTTTGCGATGTCGATACCGTAAGCCGTCACGACTTCATCGGGCGCGCATTGCAGGACCTCGCCGATCCGGTGCTCGCATTGGTCATGGCGCTGCCGGCTTGCTTCAAGTCGGGTACTTAGCCTGGCATGTTCCTCGCGGGCGAGGGAAAGCTGTTCCTGCGCGGCGCGGAGTTCCTGGTCGGCGGCGCGGACCTCATTTTCGGCGGCGGCAAGGGCGTCCGCCGCGGCCTTACGTTCGGTCTCGGCAACCCCTAGCATATCCATCAGCCGGAAGCGCTTCTCGGCAATCTGCCGCGGCAACTCCGCCAGTTCAAGAAGCAAGGCGCGGGCCTCCTTGGCACGCTCGCCGAGCTGTTCGATCTGGGCCTTGGCACGCGTCCCCCGCTCGCCCCATTGCCGGCGCTCGGTCTCGATTGTTTTGCCGCGCTCAAGGCGCGCGTTGGCCTCGCGCTCCAGACCATCGTGATCGCCGCGGGCCTCGGCGTAAAGGGTCCGGTCGCGGTTGACATGCTGCCGGAGTTCGCCGAGTTCGGCTTGCAAAGCCTCAAGGCCGGGGAGGCTCGCGGCTTCCGCCTCGGCCCCCGCAAGCTGGCCTCGCGCTTCAGCAAGGGATTGTTCGATGCGGCGCAGTGCTTCATCGACGGCACTCGTTTGGGCTAGATGCGAAGCCATCGCACGCTCGTGGAGGACGAGTGCCTGGCGTGCCGCTTCCACCGCCGAAGTTGCGCTACGCAACGATTCCCGCTTCTCGCGTTCGGTTTGAGCCGCGGATTCGACCCGGTCACGCGCCGCTTCGAAAAGTGCCCGTGCGGCTTCGGCGGCTTTGCCCGCTTCCGTCATTTCGATATCGAGGGCGGCAAGCCGGTTGCGTTCGGCAAGCCGCTTTGCCGCCGCATTGGGTGCTTCCGCTGCAGCGGTGAAGCCGTCCCAGCGCCAAATATCGCCAGCGGTAGAGACGAGCCGCTGGCCCGGTTTGAGTTCAAGCTGCAAAGCTTGCCCGAATATCCTGGATACGACCCCGATATGCGACAGACGGCGCTGCAATGCAGGTGGCGCTTTCACGAAGTGGCCAAGCGTTTCCGCCCCATCGGGCAGGGAGGCAGCCATGTCGAGGGGCGGCAGGGCCCGCCAATGGATGGGTGCAGCCTCATCGGCCGCCGCATCGATGTCATCGCCCAAGGCGGCGCCCAGTGCTGCTTCATAGCCGGGCGTTACCTCGATCCCGTCGACCACGGCGGGCCACAGGCCGCCGCCGCCCGATTTCAGTAAATTCATCAGGGTACGGACTTCCGTGGCGAGCCGGTCGGCGTCGCGCCTTGTTTCCTCGTGGGAAGACCGTGTTTCGCTTTCCTCCTGGCGCGCAAAGCCGACCGCGACTTCCGCTTCAATGACGGCGGCCTCGCTCGTCTGGGCCAAGGCAACGGCGGCCTCAACCACGGCTGCGAGCTTTGCGTCCTCTTCGGCAATTCCCGACTCCGCCATTAGCGCCCGGCGCCGTTCTTCGGTCTCCTGGGCTTCGCGCGCAAGTTTGGCGATGCGCGCCTGCAAACCTTCGATGCTACGCACCAGCGCATTGCTTCTGGCCGTGAAATCCAACAGCGTGACGTTCGCCTGATCGGCCGCTTCTTGCGAGGAGGCCAAAGCCTCGGCCGCCGCCTGAAGCGTTGCCGCCGCATGGGCGCGGCGCTCATGATCCTGGGCTTGCGCCGCTTTCAGAACCTCATCTTCCGAGACAAGCCCCGTCAGCACGCGTTCTGTATCGTTCAGCCGGTCCTGTTCGCGGGAAATATCGCCGTCGATCTGGGCGATGCGCTGATTGAGTTCCAGTGAGCGCGCCTCAGCGCGGCGTTCTTCCTCGTCGAGGGTTTTGCGTTCCAGCGAAATCCGTTGCAGCGCGGCGGCGCGAATTGTCTCTTCCTCGCGTAAAAGCGGAAGCTTGTCGCCCAGCGTATCGCGCCGGCGTAAGGTTTCGGAGGCGATTCTGGTGTGTTCGGCGAGCACGCGCGTGGTCTCGTCGAGCGCGCCGGCATCGCGCGCCGTGGCTTCCGCCGCTTCCCGCCATTGGGCGTGGAGGTGGGCGGCTTCCAATTTACGGATTTCGCTCGATATCTGTTTGTATTTCACCGCCTGCCGCGCCTGGCGCTTGAGTGCGGCGAGCTGGGTTTCGAGCTGGGCCGTTACATCCTCGAGGCGCGTGAGGTTCTGCGCGGCCGCGTTTAGCTTGAGTTCCGCTTCATGGCGCCGCGTATGGAGGCCGGTGATCCCCGCGGCCTCTTCGAGAATGAGGCGGCGCGCCTGGGGTTTCGCATTGATGATCTCGCCGATCTGGCCCTGGCGCACAAGTGCCGGCGAACGGGCACCGGTCGAGGCATCGGCGAACAGCAATTGCACGTCGCGCGCGCGCGCCTCCCTGCCATTGATCCGGTAAGCCGAGCCCGCCTCGCGCTCGATATGGCGCGAAATTTCCAGCGTCTCGCTGTCATTGTGCTGGGGAGGGGCGTTACGGCCGTCATTGGCGAGCGTCACCATGACTTCCGCGAGGTTGCGCGAGGGCCGTTGTGCCGTGCCCGAGAAGATTACATCATCCATGCCGGAGCCGCGCATGGACTTGTATGAGCTTTCGCCCATCACCCAACGCAGCGCCTCCAGCAAATTGGATTTGCCGCAGCCGTTGGGGCCGACAACGCCGGTGAGCCCCGGTTCGATGTGCAAATCCACGGGCTCTACGAAGGATTTGAATCCCGTAAGCCTGAGCCGGGTAAATTTCATGGCGCTGCCCCAACCTCTCTCCGCGTTAGCCCAGAAGCGGATCGATCTTTGCTCTTAACGTTTCAATCGTCACTTCGCCATCGAGCCTTTCGCCATTGAGGAAGAAAGTGGGAACGCCCGTGACGCCGAATTTCGATGCCGTATCGCGGACATCGATGATACTTTGCGCCAGCGCCTTGTCCTTCAAGGTCTTGTCGAATGTTTCCTTGGTGAAGCCCGCCTGCTTGGCGATGTTGAATAATTCTTCCGGCCAGTTCGGCACCCACTTCGCTTGCGTCTTGAAGAAAATGTCGATCATCGGAAAGTAAGCGTCCTTCGGCACCGAGCGGACCAGCATGAAGGCGGCCAAGGCGGCGTCATTGTGCGGAAATTCGCGGAACACGAAACGGATCTTGTTGGTGTCGATGTATTCCTTCTTCAGCGCGCCGAAGGTATCATTATAGAAGGCGGCGCAATGGGGACAGCTCGCCGAGGCGTATTCGATGAGCACCACCTTGGCGTCCGCCGGCCCCATGGCCATTTCGCCGATGGCCGGAGGTTTGTTGAGTTCGGCGGTATCGACGGCAAGCGCAGGGATGGCCAAGCCGGCAAGGGCAGTGGACCCGAGGATGAAACTACGGCGATTTAGTCCGTTCATGGCTGATACCTACTAGATGTTGTGATTTGAACCAATGGATTATTTAATTTGGGTGGTGGCGATGCCAGAACCAAGGCGTTCCAGGGCGGCCTTTAGGGGACTATCCTCGATTCCAGCAAGCTCTTGATCGTAAAGTTTTTTTTCAGGCGTTTTGGGGATTGAGGGCGAGTTTCCGCCGGAGGCCCAGGTGGCTGCCTGGACAATTTTGATGGAACCGATTGCCGCATGGCCAAGGAAGCGGTTGATTCGCTCCATGATGAGGGGTGCCTCATGCTGCAATTCGAGCCCTCGCCCGGGAGCGGCGCGGATCACCAGCGTTCCGGAAGTGTGGCCTGCGCCCCGTGGCCATTTGATCTGCTTGGGCTCGCTGAAGCGGGAAAGTTCTTCGCCGACGATTTCGTTCCACCGCGCCGTCAGTTCGCCATGGGCAAAGCCGTAACGGGCGAAGGCGGCACGGGTCAGATTGCGAAAATGCTTGTCGAGCGTTTCCATTTCCCGATGTATGGATATTCACCATGGCCAAACAAGGGCTTCACGAAGATTTGGCGGCACGGCTTCTGGATTGGTACGATGCCCAGGCCCGCGACCTGCCGTGGCGCTCGAAGCCGGGGTTGAGGCCCGATCCCTACCACGTCTGGCTTTCGGAAATCATGTTGCAGCAGACAAGGGCAGCCACGGTTACGGCTTATTTTGACAGGTTTCTTAAAGCCTGGCCGAGCGTCACCGATCTCGCCCATGCCTCGCTCGACGATGTGCTCAAGGCTTGGGCCGGGCTTGGATATTATGCCAGGGCGCGCAATTTGCACGCTTGCGCCAAAATCATTGCCGGGGATTTGCAAGGGCGTTTCCCAGAAACGGAGAAAGCCCTGCGTGCCTTGCCGGGCATCGGCCCCTATACGGCGGCGGCGATCTCGGCGATTGCCTTTAACCGGCCCCATGCGGCAATCGACGGCAATGCCGAGCGCGTCATCAGCCGCCTGTATGCCCTGAAAACTCCGCTTCCTGAGTCAAAACCGAAGATACGTGCCCTTGCGCAAGCGCTCATTCCTGAAAACAGGGCAGGCGATTTCGCGCAAAGCCTGATGGATTTGGGGGCCACGATCTGCACGCCACGCTCCCCCGATTGCCAAAATTGTCCGTGGGCGGATCATTGCCGGGGCCGCAGGGCCGGAATTGCCGCCAGCCTGCCGCGCCGCAAATCCAAATCGCCACCACCGCTCCGCTACGGCGCCGCCTTCTGGATCGAGCGCCGGGACGGCGCCGTGCTGCTCCGCCGCCGGCCGGAAAAAGGCATGCTGGGCGGCATGATGGAAGTGCCCTCAACGCCTTGGGTGGGATCGATGCCGCGCAATGTTCGTGCCCTGGCTCCTGTCAAAGCATCCTGGAAAAAGCAGCGGGGCAGGGTTGAACATACCTTCACCCATTTCCACCTCGAGCTTTCGGTGCTCAAGGCGAAGGCAATCTCCAATCGCGCGCCGGAAGGCGGCTACCGTTGGGTAGCGCCAGAGGCCCTCGCTGGCGAAGCCTTGCCGTCGCTGATGCGGAAAGTCGTGGCGCTGGTATTGGGTTAGCGCATGTCTATTTTCACGGTGCTTCTGCGATTTTTCCCTGCGCCATTTCCGTTCTGATCTGGCTTCGCAGCACGTCGATGGGCACGAGATTGGCGCCTTTCATCACATGCCAGAAGGTCCAGCCGTTGCAGGCTTCGGCACCTTGCACATGGGCGCCGATCTTGTGGATCGAGCCGCTCGCGTCGCGGGCCGCAATGGAGCCATCGGCGCGCACCCGCGCGGCCACCCGCCGGGCGGAATCATAGAGGGTTTCGCCGGCCTTCACGAGGCCTCGTTCGAGCAGCGAACCGAAGGGAATGCGGGGTTCGGCGCGCTTTGCCGTGGTTACTTTCAGGGCTTCCGGCGAAAACCGTTCCGTGGCCTCGATGCGTGCCAGTGCTGCCTCGGCATAATCTTCCTCGCGTTCGATGCCGATGAAGATGCGGCCAAGCTGCCGGGCGGCGACTCCCGTCGTGCCGGTGCCGAAAAACGGATCGAGCACGACATCGTTCGGGTTGGAAGAGGAAAGCAGGATGCGGTGCAACAGGGCCTCCGGTTTTTGCGTGGGGTGCAGCTTGCCGCCAGCGGCCGTTTTCAAGCGTTCCGCGCCGGTGCACAGGGGTAATGTCCAGTCGGAGCGCATCTGCAAATCGTCGTTGAAGGTTTTCATGGCCTCGTAGTGGAAGGTGAATTTCGATTTCGCCTGCCTCGCCGCCCAGATCAGCGTTTCATGGGCATTGGTGAAGCGGCGGCCGCGAAAATTCGGCATCGGATTGACTTTACGCCAGATGATGTCGTTGAGAATCCAGAAGCCCAAATCCTGCAGCAGGCTGCCGACACGGAAAATATTGTGATAGGAGCCGATGACCCACAGCGCGCCATCGGGCTTCAGTACGCGGCGGCACTCGGTGAGCCACGCTCTGGTAAATGCGTCGTACTCGGCAAAGCTTGCGAACTTGTCCCATGGCTCGCTGACCGCGTCGACCTTGCTTTGGTCCGGCCGCGTGAGTTCGCCTGCAAGCTGGAGATTATAGGGCGGATCGGCGAAGACGAGATCGACCGAGCCCGAAGGAATCTTTTGCAATTCGGCCAGGCAATCTCCCCGGAGTATTTTATTGTAGAGCGGCCTTATGTCTGGCCGTGTCTGATAACCCATCTGACGTCCTCGAACGCAAACTCACGGGAAACAGCCATCTTGAATCCACGCGGACTCGCCGTGAATCGAATTCGAAGAAAGTGGTTAACGGGCGGGGGTGCCGGTGCCGGCAGTCAGGCGATTTGCGCCAGAAGCGCCCGGATCGGCGCGAAGCTCCTCCGGTGTTGGGCCGAGGGCCCAAGCCGCGCTAGCGCCTTTTGGTGCGCAACGGTGCCATAGCCCTTGTGGCGGGCGAAGTTGTAGCCGGGAAACTGGTGATTGAGCGCCGTCATGATCCGGTCGCGGACGACCTTGGCGACAATGGATGCCGCCGCAATGGAGAGTGACTGTTGATCGCCTGCCACGATCGTTCTGGTTTCGCACTCAAGCGAGGGGGCGCGGTTCCCGTCGATCAGGGCAAGCGCTGGACGGATCGGCAGCAATCTGACCGCCTCCGTCATTGCCCACAAGCTGGCGGCAAGTATGTTGTCGCGGTCGATCCGCCCCACGCCGGCGATGCCAATGCCCACTGCGGCGCTGCGGCGGATGGCGATAAACAATTCTCCGCGTTCCGCTGGCGTAAGCCGCTTCGAGTCGTCGATGCCTTTGGGGACATTCTTAAGGTCCAGAATGACGGCGGCGGCTACGACCGGGCCAGCCCATGGCCCCCGGCCCGCTTCGTCGATGCCGCACACGGCCCCCACCCCTCGCACCATCGCGGCACGTTCAAAGCTCGAATCGGGTCCCCGCAGCCTGCCCATCCCCCATAATGGTCAAGACCTCAAATCAGCGTCAACTGCTCTCCGGGTTGGGGTGGGCACTGGAATTGATCCGTGGCAAGCTTGACCCGGGCGCGATTGAGGCCGAGACGCCTGCACGCCATTTCAAAGCGCCGCCCGATGGACCAGGCGTAGGGTCCGGTTCCAACCATGCGGCGGCCGAAGGTAGCATCATTGACTTTGCCGCCGCGCACCGATTTTATCAGCGACATGACCTTTCCCGCCCGGTCCGGCATCTCGCTCATCAGCCATTCCTGGAAGATTTCTTTCACCTCTAGCGGCAGACGCAGCATCGTATAGCCGGCTTGCCGCACTCCCGCCGCCGCGGCGGATTTGAGGATCGCCTCGATCTCGCTGTCATTCACCGCCGGAATAATAGGCGCTACCATGACGGTCGCCGGAATTCCTGCCGCCGACAGGATTTCGAGCGTGCGCAGGCGCCGGGCCGGCGTTGGGGCGCGAGGCTCCATGGAACGCGCGAGCTTGGGGTCGAGTGAAGTGACCGAAACTGCCACCTTGACCAAGCCGCGCTCGGCCATTGGTTTCAGAATGTCGAGGTCGCGCAGCACCAGCGACGATTTGGTGATGATGCCCACCGGATGGCCGAACTCCAACAGCACTTCCAGAATCCCTCTAGTGATCCGGTGGCTGCGCTCGATGGGCTGATAGGGATCGGTATTGGAGCCCATGGCTATGGTAGCCGGCACATAGCCGGGCTCCGATAGTTCCCGGCGCAAGAGTTCTGCCGCATTCGGCTTGGCAAACAGCTTGCTTTCGAAATCGAGCCCCGGCGACAGGCCCATGAAAGCGTGGGTGGGCCTCGCATAACAATAGGAACAGCCATGCTCGCAACCGCGATAGGGGTTGATCGAACGGTCGAAGGAAATATCGGGCGATTCGTTTCGCGAGATGATTTTTTTCGGCGTTTCGATGAATACGCTGGTCTTGACGGGAGGCAGGTCTTCGAGCCCATCCCAGCCATCGTCCAGAAGCACCCGGGCTTGTTTCTCAAAGCGCCCGGATTGATTGTTACGTGCCCCCCGGCCGCGCAATTGGGGGGAAAGCGCGGTCAGGCGCCCGGCCCCCAAAACACTGGGATCGAAATCTACCGATTGCCGCTTGTCGATAAGGGTTGGCATGATCGGCAGATAAGCAGCAAGCTAGGAACAAATCAAGAACAATGTTAAAATGAAAGAGGCTGGACACATGGCCCAGCCCCGAAAGAAGCTACTCAGAAAATCGTCGCGTTCAGCGGCCGCCCTGATGGCCACTGTCAGCGTCATTCATGAACGTGTGGCTGCCGTAGACAGCGAGCGGAGCGCTTTCCACAACTACTTCACCGGAGTACGTCCGGAAACCATTGGTCCCGAAATCTTCACGGTTGCGGTCGGCAAAGGAAGCGGTCGACAGAGCCGCGAGAGCGAGAATTGAAAGAGCGATCTTGGTCATTGGTATCTCCTACTTGATTGGTTTACTTCGTTGGGTGGATCCGCAGTCATCGCGTTTCCGATGAGCTGAATGTAACGATTTCAGCGCTGAAATCGAATCAAGCCGCATAACAGGAGAGAGAGAAAAATTTAATTGTAAATCAGTGTGTTGCAGGTAGCTTTGGGTGTTCAAGTCAATTGTCGATCACCTGTAAACAGTCATGCTCACTTTGGCGTGAGCGAATGCAACTGGATCAGGCCTTGCGCTTCCGGTGTTCTTCGAGCCTCGGCATGATTTCCACGAAATTGCATGGGCTATGCCGGTAATCGAGCTGAGCCTTGAGGATTTCGTCCCAGCCATCGCGGCAGGCGCCGGGCGAACCCGGCAGGCAGAAGACATATTTTCCCTTCACGATGCCGGCGGTGGCGCGCGATTGAATCGTGGACGTGCCGATCTTGGCAAAGGAGACCATGTGGAACAGCGCGCCGAAACCGTCGATCTCCTTGTCGAAGAGGGCGCGCATGGCTTCGATCGTCACATCGTTTCCCGTGAGGCCCGTGCCGCCGGTGGAGATGATGACGTCGATATCGGCGCGGTTAGTCCAGTCGCGAACTACATGGCGGATGGCGCGGATATCGTCGTTCACGATCTTGCGCGCCGATAGCGCATGTCCGGCCGCCGCGATCCGATCCGTCAAGGTCTTGCCGGAGATGTCGTCTTCCAGGCGGCGCGTATCGGAAATCGTCAGCACTGCAATCCTGACAGGAACAAAGGATCGGGGATCGGTGGTGGAAGTCATGCGTTACTCCTGATCGAGCGCCTGCCGAAGCAACAGGAGATCGCGCCAGGCAAGCCGCTTCTGGCCGGGCTGACGCAGCAGATAGGCGGGATGGAGCGTCGGCAGCAGCGGAATATCGCGTTCACCGAGCGTACAGTTGAGCCATTTGCCGCGCAATTTCAGAATGCCTTCGCTCCGCCCCGTCAGGCGATGGGCCGGTGTGGCGCCCAGGCAAACGATGGCGCGAGGCCGGGTTAGCTCGATGGCGCGCAACAGAAAGGGCAGGCACATCTCCGTTTCGGCCGCTGTGGGTGTGCGGTTGCCCGGCGGCCGCCAGAAGACCGTGTTGGTGATGAACACCGAGCGCTCCGGTTCAAGGGCTTGGCGCGACAGGCCGATTGCCGCAAGCATAAGGTCGAGAAGCTGGCCCGACCGGCCGACAAAAGGCTTGCCCTGGAGATCTTCATCGCGGCCCGGCGCTTCGCCTATGAGCATGACATGGGCTTGAGGATTGCCGTCCGAGAAACAGAGGTTGGTAGCTGTCTTTTTGAGCGGGCAGGCATCGAGGATGGAAAGCGCTGCCGTTATATCGTCCAGCGTTTCGCAAGAATCAGCTTTCGTCGCGTCATCCCGGCCCCGGACATCGATCCAGGGCCAGGATGACAGTAAGGAGGCGGCTGGCTCCTGAAACCGGTCGATCGCCGTCTCGCTTACGATTTCGTCCGCGCCCATTTCGGCGAGCCATGCAAGTGCCTGGACCGCTTGGGCTGCTGTCATGCCGTTTGCTCTCTGAGACATGTGCGGAAATACCGGGCTTGTGCGGGAATTATGGCCGACTATAAAGGTGCGAAAGCATAATGCCTAGACAGGAAAGAGCCATGGAAGAAATCCAGCGCGAGGCCATGGAATATGATGTGGTGATCGTGGGAGCGGGCCCCGCCGGGCTCGCCGCCGCCATCCGCCTGAAACAGCTTTCGCCCAATCTGTCGGTTTGTCTTCTCGAAAAGGGTTCGGAAATCGGCGCCCATATCCTCTCCGGCGCCGTGATCGATCCCGTGGCGCTCAATGAACTCATTCCCGATTGGAAGGAAAAAGGCGCACCCCTAAACACCGCCGTCACCGAAGACCGTTTCTATGTGCTGGGCCCCAAGGGGGCGCTTCGTCTTCCCAATTTGCTGATGCCGCCCTTGATGAGCAATCACGGCAATTATGCCGTCTCTCTCGGCAATGTGTGCCGCTGGCTTGGGCAACAGGCGGAAGCCTCAGGGGTCGAAATCTATCCGGGCTTCGCCTGTTCGGAAGTGCTTTACCGCGAGGATGGTTCGGTAAAAGGTGTCGTGGCGGGCGTCATGGGTATTGCTCGCGATGGTACGCGCAAGCCGGACTATCAGCCCGGCATGGAACTTCACGGCAAATACGTATTTATCGCCGAGGGAGCCAGAGGCTCGCTCGCCAAGGACATCATCGCCAAATTTAATCTCGCGCAAGGCCGCGAGCCGCAGAAATTCGGAATCGGCATGAAGGAACTCTGGGAAGTATCGCCTGAGAACCACCGCCAAGGCCAGGTCACGCACACCATGGGCTGGCCCCTGGGGCTCAAGACCGGCGGCGGCAGCTTCCTCTATCACCTCGAGGACAATCTCGTGTCGGTAGGTTTCGTCGTGCATTTGAACTATGCCAATCCCTATCTCGACCCTTACCGGGAATTCCAGCGCTTCAAGCATCACCCGCTTATCGAGCCGGTCTTGCGTGGCGCACGCAGGGTAGCCTATGGCGCGCGCGCCATTACCGAGGGCGGCTTCCAATCGGTGCCAAAACTGTTCTTTCCCGGCGGCGTGCTGATCGGTTGCTCGGCGGGCTTCGTCAACGTGCCGCGCATCAAGGGCTCGCACAATGCCATGAAGACCGGCATGCTGGCGGCGGAAGCGGCAATCGCTGCCTTGACTGCGGGCCGGGCGGGCGATGAACTCTCCTCCTATGGCGAGGCCTATCGCAAATCCTGGGTCTTCACCGATCTGAAACGGGTGCGCAACGTAAAACCCATGTGGTCGAAGCTCGGCCTCATTGGCGGCCTCGCCCTGGGCGGCCTCGACATGTGGCTCAACCAGCTCTTCGGAATCGGACTCGGCACCTGGAAGCACGGCAAGCCGGACTACGCCACCTTGCGGCCCGCCGATAAAAGCAAGCCCATCGATTATCCCAAGCACGATGGCGTCATTTCCTTCGACCGGCTGACCAATGTGGCATTTTCCGCCACCAATCACGAAGAAGACGAGCCTTCGCATCTCAAGCTCAAGAACGCGGAGATTCCGGTCAGGGTCAATTTGCCGATGTGGGCCGAGCCCGCCCAGCGCTATTGCCCGGCGGGGGTCTACGAGATTGTGGAGGAGGCCCAAGGCCCGCGCTTCCAAATCAATCACCAGAACTGCGTCCATTGCAAAACCTGCGACATCAAGGACCCCTCGCAGAATATCGTCTGGACGGTGCCCCAGGGCGGCGAAGGGCCGAATTATCCCAATATGTGACGGCGCGATCGTGGTTAAGCAAATTCTTGCCATTGTGCGGGGTCGGCACACGCTGCTTCGCGCAGACGCGCTCGCCGTATCGAGAGCGGAATCGATTCAAGTTTTACCGGTTTGAGCCATGGAATGTAGACGTTTGTCTGCTCTATTCCGGGAAAGGATAGAACAGGAGCGGCGTCATGAGCGTTCGGTCGATACAACGGTTTGTATTGAGGGTTATAGGCGGCTATCTCCACGACTGCCGGGGCACGGTGGCCATGATTGTGGGATTGTCGGCCATTCCGCTTTTCCTCGCGGCGGGCGCGGCAGTCGATATGGCGCGGGTCAGCCGCGAGCAAATTGCCTTTGCCGACGCGGTCGATTCAGCGGCGCTGGCCGTTGCCGCTTCCGATCGCAGCAATCTGGACGGATTGACCGGGGCGGCGCTTCAGGCGCGCAAGGACGAACTCAAGGCCTATGCCACCACCTATATCCTGAAGAACTACACACCGCAGTTCCACAACAATACGGCAATCGCCGTCAGCCTTGACATCACCAACACCTTGGTCACGCTGGGAGCGTCCCACGACTACCCAATGACGATCATGAAGCTCGCGGGTATCCAGGATTTCACGCTCTACGCCAACTCCGAGGTCACGCGCAACTCGACCAATCTCGAAGTGGCGGTTACGCTTGACGCGACAGGTTCGATGGGCGGTCAAAAGATCATAGATCTGCGGGCCGCGGCCAACGAGTTGGTCGATCTGGTTGTGCAGGATGTCCAGACTCCGACCTATTCGAAAATGGCGCTTGCGCCCTATTCGATGGGCGTGAATGCCGGCGCCTATGCGCCGCAAGTGCGGGGCGCCATAGCTCCAATGAAGGCAATGACCGGCGCCACACGGGCAAACCCCGTGGTGGTTACATCCAATGCCCACGGTTTCGCGAACGGCAATATCGTTTACATCATCGGCGTTTCCGGGATGACCCAGATCAATAACATAGCATTTAGGGTCGCCAACAGTACGGCAAACACCTTCGCTCTCACCTCCGCGACCACTGGCAGCAATATTAATGGCACCAGTTATGGTTCCTACACCAGCGGGGGCTCCATTTCCTGCACGACCCCAGGCTGCCAGTATTATAGCTTTCTCAACCCCTCTGGTAATCGGAGAACGTATCAAGTCAGCACATGCGTGACCGAGCGGACCGGAGCGCACACCTACACTGAAGCCGCGCCGAGCACGGCATTTGTCGGAAGAAATTATGCAAGCACGGGCATGCCCTGCATAAATGCAACGATCACTCCCTTGGAGACAAACAAGACAACGCTCCATGCCACGGTCAACTCTCTCGTTGCTGCTGGATCGACTGCAGGCCACATCGGCGTGACCTGGGCCCGGTACATGCTGGCTCCAGACTTCGGCTACCTTTGGCCCGCGGCCAGCCAGCCTGCCGCATATGGGACTCCCAATCTCCTGAAGGTTGCGATTATCATGACCGACGGTCTGTTCAACAGCCCATATTGCAATGGCGTCGTCGCCCAGAATGCGACGAGTGGCGCCCCCCCGACGAACGACAGGATCAATTGCAACGCGACCAATGGCAATTCCTACACCCAGGCGCAGACCCATTGTGATGCCATGAAAGCAATCGGGGTGATCGTCTATACCGTGGGCTTCGCGCTCGGTAGCGACCAGAACGCCATAGATTTCATGAATAATTGCGCGACAGATGCCGCGCACGTCTATCTCCCGCAAAACGGGGGTGCTTTGTCGGCGGCATTCCAAGCCATCGCGGCGGAAGTTAACGCCCTCCGAATATCGAAATGAGCCAGAAAGCCTGATCACCTTTTCTCCCTCCCCCTTGCGGGGAGGGATTAAGGGTGGGGGTCGCTCCGGCGTTTCAAGGAGTCCCCCAAAAGCCTTTCTGCAAAACCACCAGACCCCCACCCCAACCCCTCCCCGCAAGGGGGAGGGAGAATTTGAATTGAACCATCTCGTAATCCTCAGACGGCGACCGCTTTGCTATTGCGGTTATCGCGAAAAAACCTCATTCTGTACTGATGAATCGCTTCGACTTGGGGCGGCATCGGGCCGCCCGTTTCCTGAAACGGATCGCCATGACGGTCATTTGCCTTCGCTCCGCCGTCGCAGCCATGGCTCTGTGCTGGATCCTTGCCCCAGCCTGGGCCATCGAGATGCCGGGCGAGGCTTCGCTCTCCGGCAACTATCTCGCCGGGCGAACCGCCAGCAAACTCCGCGACAATGACGTTGCCTCCGGCTATCTGACCCGCGCCCTGGAGGGCGATGCCGGCAATCCCGTATTGATTGAGCGCGTGTTTCTGCTCGAATTGTCGGAAGGCAACATCGAGCGCGCCGAGGAACTGGCCGTGCGGGTGCTGGGCTTCAACAGCCAGCAGCGCATGGCCCGCATCGTGCTCGCCTTGCGCGACTTCCGCGTCCGTCACTATGAGGACGCGCGGCAAAATCTGACCGTTGCCGCCTATACGCCAGTGGGCGAACTGACCTCGGCGCTGCTCATTGCCTGGGCTTATGCCGGCGAAGGCGCGTTGGCGCCGGCACTCAAGGCGCTCAACAAGCTCGATAGCAACGACAGCTTTGCCAATTTCAAATCCTTTCACGCCGCCCTGATTTCCGACTACCTGGGCAACGCCATACGCGCCGAAGCCTTCTACAAGAAGGCTTATGAACAGGCCGGAACGTCGCTCAGGGTGGTGCAGGCCTATGGCAATTTTCTCGAACGCAGCGGCCGCGGCCCCGAAGCCGCGAAAATTTACGCGGCCTTCCTCGATGGCGGCGACGACAATCCGCTGATCGCCGAGGCACTTGCCAATGTCAAGGCCGGCGCCAAGCCCAAGGCGCTCATTGCCACGCCGGGTGCCGGTGCCGCCGAAGCGCTGTTCTCGCTGGCGACCGCCATGACCGACGAACAAAGCATCGACGTCGGCCTTCTCTATGCGCAGCTAACCCTTTCCTTCGATGCCGACCGCCCTGTGGCCCTGACATTGCTGGGCGACATCTATGAGGACGTGAAGCGCCCGGAAAAAGCGATCGACGCCTATTCGCAGGTGCCGGAAACTTCGGCACTGCGCGCCAACGCCGAGATGGAGATTGCCCTCAACTTGCAGCGCCTGGAGCGCAAGGACGAAGCCTTGGCCAAGCTCAACGGGCTTATCGCGCGGGATCCCGGCAACTACGATGCCTATGTGACGCTCGGCAATATCCATCGCAACAACGAGGATTTCGCTCACGCGGCGGAAGCCTATGACCGCGCCATCGCCGTTATTTCCAAGCCGCAGGCCGGCCATTGGCGGGTGTTCTACTACAGCGGCATTTCCAATGAGCGTTTGAAGAACTGGGAGAAGGCGGAAAAGCGGTTCCGCCGCGCTCTCGAACTGGCGCCCGAGGAGCCGATGGTTTTAAATTATCTCGGCTACTCGATGGTGGACAGGAAGATCAATCTCGCCGAGGCGATGGCGATGATCAAGAAGGCTGTCGCCCTCAAGCCCAACGACGGCTACATCGTCGACAGTCTCGGCTGGGCCTATTTCCAGCTCGGCGACTATGAGCAGGCCCTGATCCATTGCGAGCGCGCCGTGGAACTGCTTGCCGCCGATCCGATCATCGGCGAGCATCTGGGCGATGTCTATTGGCGCGTGGACCGCAAGCTCGAAGCCAAATTCCAGTGGCAGCACGCCAAGGACAACAAGCCCGAACCCGAAGATTTGAAGCGCATCGAAGGCAAGCTCGAAAACGGTCTGCCCGGCGATTCCCCCCTGACTCCGGCGCAGAATACTTCGGATCAGAATAACGGGTGAATCAACCCCGCGAAGTGGCGGGTAAGGGGACATGCACACCGGCATCACCGAATTCGCCCCCGCCAAGATCAATCTGGCGCTGCATGTGATTGGCCGCCGGATGGACGGCTATCACGAACTCGACTCGATCGTGACTTTCGCGGATGTGGGCGATGAATTGCATATTGTCCCCGGAGCGAAGTTTTCCATCACCGCCTCCGGCCCCTTCGCCCATCTTCTTCCAGCGCCCAAGGACAATATCGTCTTCGCTGCCTATGAGATGGCAGCACATATGGTGGCGGCGCGTGGAATTAAACCGCCGTCGGCGCGCGTGGAGCTTGTGAAGAATCTTCCCGTGGCGGCCGGAATTGGCGGCGGCTCGGCCGATGCCGCGGCCACCCTGCGGGGCTATTTGCGTTTTGCCGGCATCGGGAAGACCGGCGATGAAATTTCCGCTGCCGCCCTGGCCCTCGGCGCCGATGTGCCCGTTTGCCTCGCGGGCCGTGCCTGCCGCATGCGAGGGATGGGCGAGCGCCTCACGCCGCTGCAAGATTTCAAACCGCTCCATGCCGTGCTGGTCAATCCCATGATCGAGGTTCAAACCTCCGCCGTATTCGGGAAACTCGAACTGGCGAAGGGCGAAGGCCATGGCGCCTCGCTCGCCGGTCTCCGCGACGCCACCGGCTGGCGGAACGATCTGACGGCGCCGGCACTTGCGCTAGCGCCTGCGATTGCCGTTGTAATTCAGGCAGTGGAAAACCGGGAAGGTCTCCGCTTTGCCCGCATGTCGGGCTCGGGACCTACGTGTTTTGGCGTGTTTGAAAACCCGGATGCGGCAAGGGAGGCCGCGCGGGCTATTTCAGCTTCGCACCCGCAATGGTGGGTGCGGCGTGCAACTTTAAGTTGAGGGTGCTCAATAGGCCCTTGCCACGCAGAAATCGACGGCTTCCAGCAGTGCCGCTTTCCATTCGCTGTCCGGGAAAATCGCCAGGGCATCGCGGGCGATATCGCCATAGTGGGTGGCGCGGTCGATGGTGTCGGCGATGGCCCCGTGGCGTTCCATCAGTTTCTTCGCATAGACGAGATCGTCCGCCGTCTGTTGACCATCTTCAAGGGTACGTTTCCAGAAGCGGCGCTCTTCCGTGCTGCCCCGCCGATAGGAGAGCACCACTGACAACGTGATCTTGCGTTCGCGGAAATCGTCACCCACGCCCTTGCCGAGAAGCGCCTCGGAACCGGAATAATCGAGCGCATCGTCGATCAACTGGAAGGCGATGCCGAGATTGCGGCCATAGGACTCAAGCGCGGCCTGTTCGGTGCGGGGGCGCAAGGCGATGACGCTGCCCACTTCCGCCGCCGCCGCGAACAGCGCCGCCGTCTTGGCGCCGATCACTTGCAAATAGGCATCCTCGGTGGTGGACGTATCCTGCGACACGGAAAGTTGCAGCACCTCGCCTTCGGCGATCACAGCGGCGGCATTAGAAAGAATGCGCAAGGCTTCGAGCGAACCCGTTTCCACCATCATCCGGAAGGCCTGGCCGAGAAGATAATCGCCCACCAGCACGCTTGCCTGATTGCCCCAGATGACGCGCGCCGCTTCCTTGCCTCTCCGCAAATCGCTTTCATCGACCACATCGTCGTGCAGCAGGGTCGCGGTGTGCATGAATTCAACCGCCGTCGCGAGCTTCACATGGTGATCGCCCTGATAGCCGCACATCCGCGCGGCGGCCAGCGTGAGCATCGGGCGCACCCGTTTTCCCCCGGAATTGATGAGATGGCCCGCCAGCTCCGGGATCAGTTCCACATGGCTGTGGGCACGCGCCAGAATGGCTTCGTTAACCCGCTCCATGTCGGGCTGAACCAGGCGAACCAGCGGGTCGAGGCTGGCGCGTTTTTCGTTTTCGGCGCCTTCGAAGGGAATGACGACTCCCATGGGCCACCTTTCAAACCATTGGCGGGGCCACCGGTAGCCCACGCACCAAGCAATCGTCAATCATGCCCGCTTTCGCCCATGGACTCCAGCCGCCTTTGCCTGCACACTTCAAGGCCATGGAACAACTGCTGCGCAGCAACGATCCGGTGTATCTCTCCTATGTCACCCATTTGCTGTCGGAGGAAGGCGTGGAACACATGCTGCTTGATTCCTATACCAGTGCCGTCGAGGGCTCGATCGGCGCCATTCCCCGGCGGTTAATGGTGGATGGCGCCGACCTTGACCGGGCCCGGCGCATTCTTGGTAACGCCTCGCTAACCATCCCGGACTAATACTGGGTTTCCATGCAGATGAGCGCCCAAGCCTATTCGGCCTCCCCGCCACCCCCGCCACCGCCCGGAGGCCACATTC
>JBOHKD010000005.1:0-18730 GCA_050728895.1 Aestuariivirga sp. | reverse complement strand
AAAAAAACGCCGCTCGGCCGCCGACGCACGGATTTTGCGCAAGCTCCCGAGATCGACGTCGATTTCGAGCAGGCGCTGATCGAGAAGGAACCGATTACCGTGGTGTGCTCGGAGAAAGGCTGGATCCGCGCCATGAAGGGCCATTTGGAAGATTGCGCCAGCCTCGCCTACAAGGAGGGAGACGAGGCGCGGCATGTCTTCCCCGCCATGACGACCGACAAAATCATGCTGTTTTCGTCCTCGGGAAAGTTCTTCACGCTTGACGGCGGCAAGCTGCCCGGCGGCCGTGGCCATGGCGAGCCGGTGCGGCTGATGTGCGATCTCGATGCGGCGGATTCCATCGTGGCGCTGTTCGTCCACGTGGCCGGTGCCAAGCGCCTGCTCGCCTCGACCGAAGGCGATGGTTTCATCGTGAGCGAAGACGAATGTGTCGCCACCACGCGGAAAGGCAAGCAAGTTCTGAATGTGAAGGCGCCGGTAGAGGCGCTGATCTGCGTACCGGTGGAGGAGGATGCCGACTACATCGCCTGTGTCGGTGATAATCGAAAGATGATCGTCTTCAGGCGCGCGGAACTCCCTGAGATGGCGCGCGGCAAGGGTGTCAGAATGCAGAAGTTCAAGGATGGCGGTTTGTCGGATGCCCGCGCCTTCAAACTGGCGGATGGCCTCACATGGACCGATTCCTCTGGCCGAACATGGAACGTCACGGCCCTCAAGGAATGGATTGGCGAACGGGCCCAGGCTGGTAAACTGCCTCCCAAGGGCTTTCCGAAGAATAACCGGTTTGAATAACCTAGGCAGACGCTGCAACGGGCGTTCGCCGATCGAGACCCATCTGTAAATTTTGCAGGCATGCGTTAAGCGGTTCTTATGATTAACCGCCGAATACCCGGACGTTAAGCATTAATTTCAACAAGCCGTGAAATAGTGCGAGATCAATATCCGCCGATAATTTGAGTTTAACCATGGTTTCAGGGACACACTGGATATCGAGGGGCGCTCTCACGCCCCCGCCGCTGGACGCCGACAAGACCATTGCCGGCGAGCGCGACCTGTTGCACCGCCAAGGCTTTGTCAAAATTGTTCAGGACGAGAACGGTACGGCCATCAAGTGGGCAATGTTCACGGGCAACTGGGCCGCGCTCTATTTTTTGATGGAATGGATCCATGGCTGCCCGGGGCCCTACCATCTGTATTATCATTCGGCCGGCTGGTTCCATGAAAAATACGAAACGGTCGCCGAAGCGGCGGATCGCATGATCCAGCTTCTACACAAGAGCGACATCCATCTTTCGAGTACCATCTACATTCACGATGCGAACGCAAATCGCCAGGATGTGCCCGAACTGCTAAAGACTGCCCTTCACGACAATGACGCCGACGAGGAGCACTCCGTCGATTGTCTTTATGACACGTCTTCGCGGAAATTCCGCGTAAGCCGGGTAGGCTCGCAGTCGACCATCGCCCAGCTCTGGGGCATGAGCCCCGTTTCCTATCCTTGTCTCACTGGCCATTCCTACGATCAGGCAGTCAGCCGTGTGTATCCGCTAGTCACGAAGACCGGCGATCCCCATTATGATCACATTTATGCGGCAATGGCGTCGCCGGTCGGCGATGTTGTCTGGGTGCCTTACCAGCGCGTCGTGCTTCCGCTTCGCAATGGCCGGAGCAAGAAGGGCGTCCGCATCGTCACGGAGTTGGCAAAAGTCGATATTTCTCCGCTTTAGAGGTCATTTCGGCAATTGCGAATTCCAGATGGCGCCGCTCCGCGATGCCGATCCATTCGATAGTTTCCGCTCCCTTCGGTTTCCATTCCCACACCAGAAAACTTTGCTCGATGTGGCCGTAGCCCATCCGGACCATATGCCCCCGCGTTGCCATCGATTCACCGACCAGGGCCCAAACTGCATCTGGCTGCCA
The DNA here is from genome assembly GCA_050728895.1 of Aestuariivirga sp. Lineage (GTDB taxonomy): Bacteria > Pseudomonadota > Alphaproteobacteria > Rhizobiales > Aestuariivirgaceae > Aestuariivirga. The sequence goes on along the minus strand of JBOHKD010000005.1, from coordinate 16,810 downwards.
CTTGACGAGGGCGAGCAGCATGCCAAGGCGCGGGAAGACCGTGAAACAACCCTTGCTGTGCTTCTCGATCCACAGTTCACCGTGATAGGCGACCTTGCCGCGCACCAGCGAGGCCAGTGAATGATCGGGCGTATGCAATTGTCGCGGGAGGATCATTTCCCGGCGTTTTAGGTAAAGCCCCATCAACCATCCGAGCGCCCAGTCGGCAAGATTGGGCTGGGCATCGTCGAGGCGGAAGGCTTGCAATCCGACGATCTGGCCCTGCGCGTTAAGCGCCGACATCCAGAAGCCGCTTTCGCCGATCTCGCGGCTGACGGCGGGGTCGAACATGGGCGACACGTCGCCGTTCCTCGCCAGCCGGCGCTGCCTGGCAAATTCGGCGAAATCGCTGGAGAGGGCGAAGCTGAAACCCAGTTGGGCGCCGGCGTCGATGAGCTGCGTGATCGCGGCCACCGTTTGCAACGGGTCCACGAGTCCCGGTTTCTGACTCGAAGACTGAGTGCCGCGAAGTCCTACGCCTAACGCCAACATGTGTTCACACTTGCTCCTTCACCATGACAAGCGCTCTATCGCCGCGCAACGCGATGTGGAGCCGCCACCAGCTATGGGCGATCAGCGTCGCGATCACGATGAACCCGCCGAGGAACACCGTGGGCGTCGGCTTCTCGTTCAACAATATCCATATCCACACGGGCGCGAGAACCGTCTCAAGCAGGAAAAACATGCTGACATCGGCGGATGGAAGAAAGCGCGGTCCATTGACAATGAGCATCGAGGCCAGGGGAATGGCGATCAGGCCGTTGAGCGCAATCCACACCCAGGCATATACGCCGAAACTTGCGGGGCCGAAGAGACTGACTAGCGAAACTGGGAAAAACACCAATGCCACCAGCGCCGACGCGAGGCTGCCGACGGCAAGGCTTGCGGCGACATTCTTGCCGCTGGCGCGGATAATGGTGAACACGCCCGCCGTGGATACAGCCGCCACGATGGCCAACGCGTCGCCCGCGAGTTTGCCCTGGCCGATACTGTCCCAGACGATGATGCCGACACCCAGAAACGAGGCGGCGGTGGCCAGCCATGTCAACGGATGGACTGTTTCACCGATGCAGATGCGTTGCAGAAACGCGGTGAACACGGGAATCAGCGCCGTGATGAAGACGACGTTGGCGGCGCTCGTTTCGACAATCGCGCCGATATAGGTGATGTTGGTGATCGTGCTTATCAAGGCGACCGCAAGCCCGGCGGATCCCGCGATGTAGGGTAGGCTGGTTGCTCCACGGCGGCGCATCAAATACCACAGCGCGCTGATCGACAGGAACACAAAGAACCCGCGTGCGCATACCATCGTCCACATGTCGGATGAAGCGAGGCGGAGCAGGGGCAAGTCGAGTGAGTAGAGCAGCCCTCCGGCCGTGGTGATGACAAGCCCTTTGCGAACCCGGCTGGCTGCGTCGCCATTTGATGAGATCATAATGGTCAGATTCCGCTGGCTCTTGCATCCCGTGGGCCCGGCCGGCCATCAAACCTCGGGGATTGTCTATCGCGGGCACAAATATGATCGACGCTTGGGCGCCGATCAACTCTCGTCAGCCGAATCTAACTTCAGCATGCCAAAGTAAGGTAAACGCAATGTGAACGGCCGAAGCTAACTTCGATGCAAAACCCATCCGTTGCCGGTCAGCCTTTCCTGGGGCAGGAAGCGCGCCTTGTAATTCATCTTGTGCGAGCCTCTTACCCAATATCCGAGGTAAAGATAGGGAACGCCCAATTTGCGGGCCCGCGCGATATTGTCCAGGATCATGTAGGTGCCGAGGCTGCGGGCCGGAATATCCGGGCTGTAAAAGCTGTAGATCATCGACAGGCCATCGCCCAGAAGGTCGATCAGCACCGTGGCCACTAACTCTCCGGTCTTCAAACGATATTCCACCAAGCGGTTATCGACGAAACTGTCGTCGATCATGGCGGCGAAATCGAGAACCGTCATGTCCGCCATGCCGCCTTCGCCGTGACGGGTATCGATATAGGAGCGGAACAGCGAATAGTGCTCGCTGGTCGCCTTGGGGCGGATGACATGGGCCTCGATATCGGCATTGCGTGCCAGCACCCGGCGAAATGAGCGGTTGGGGTCGAAGGTATTGACCGGCACCCTGACCGAGACGCAGGCGGCACAGCCTTCGCAGGCGGGACGGTAGGCGATATTCTGGCTGCGGCGGAAACCGCCTTGGGAGAGCTGGGAATTAAGCCCGCGGGCGTCTTGGCCGACAAGATGGGTAAAGACCTTGCGCTCCAGCCGCCCCGGCAAATAGGGACACGGCGAGGGCGCCGTTATAAAAAACTGCGGAAAATTTCGACGCTCGATGCTCAACGCGATCACTCCGGCATGAAAGGTCTGGTAACCCGCATAATGGCTCCGCAGCCTTCCGTCTTTCAAGCGGATTATGAAAGCGGTGTTTGAAATCACCCGCCGATTCCCGTAACCAGCCCGTGACCGGATAGGTTCGAGGAGACCATGGAGATGGCAGTCACGGCAGCCTGGATCGGATTGGGCGTCATGGGATTTCCCATGGCCGGACACCTCGCAAAGCGGGGCGGCGTCGGGCTTAGCGTCTATAATCGAACACCGGAGAAGGCAGCGAGATGGACGGCGCTGCACAAAGGCCGGGCGGCAGCCACACCGCGCGAAGCGGCAAAAGGTGCCGATTTTGTTTTTGCCTGTGTGGGCAATGACGACAACCTCCGCCAGGTAACGGTGGGGCCTGACGGCGCGTTTCAGGGCATGAAACCGGGTGCGGTCTTCATCGATCATACGACCACGTCCGCAACGGTGGCCCGCGAACTGCACGCGGAAGCGAAGCAGCGCAAGTTGGGCTTCCTCGACGCGCCGGTGTCGGGCGGCCAGGCCGGGGCCGAGAATGGCGTGCTCACGGTAATGTGCGGTGGCGACGCCGGAGACTATGCCAAAGCCGAGCCGCTGATCGCGCATTTTTCCCGCATGCGCGCGTTGCTGGGTCCCGCAGGCTCCGGCCAGCTTGCCAAGATGTGCAACCAGATTGCCATCGCGGGCCTGGTGCAAGGATTGGCGGAGGCGATCCACTTCGGCATGGCGGCCGGCCTCGACATGGCGGCGGTGATCGACGTGATCTCCAAGGGTGCGGCGGGTTCGTGGCAGATGGAGAACCGCCACAAGACCATGATCGCCGGCCAATTCGATTTTGGTTTTGCCGTTGACTGGATGCGCAAGGATTTGGGGTTTTGCCTCGATGCGGCTCGCGCCAACGGCGCCCATCTGCCGGTAACGGCACTCGTCGACCAGTTCTATTCCGAAGTGCAGAAGATGGGCGGCAAGCGCTGGGACACTTCGAGTCTGATCGCGAGACTTACGAAATAGCGTTCATTTCCGCAGCGACCTTGCCATCTCCAGCGCAAAGTAGGTGAGGATGCCATCGGCGCCCGCGCGCTTGAAGGCCAGAAGGCTTTCGCCGATTACCACTTTGGGGTCAAGCCAGCCGTTTTCGCAGGCCGCCATGATCATGGCATATTCGCCGGACACCTGGTAGGCGAAGGTCGGCACACGGAAGGTTTGCTTCACGCGCCACACGATATCGAGATAGGGCAGGCCCGGCTTCACCATGATCATGTCGGCGCCCTCCGCGATGTCGAGTGCTACTTCGCGCAGCGCCTCGTCGCCATTGGCTGGATCCATCTGATACGTGCGCTTGTCGCCCACGAGGACACCGGACGAGCCAACCGCGTCGCGGAACGGTCCGTAGAAGCCCGAGGCATATTTGGCGCTGTAGGCCATGATCTGCACATGCCGCAGGCGGGCCTTCTCAAGGGCCGCGCGGATCGCCCCGATGCGGCCATCCATCATGTCGGAAGGTGCGATGATATCGCAGCCGGCTTCCACGTGGACCAGTGCCTGCTTCACTAGGGCATCCAGTGTCGCGTCGTTGACGATTTCGCCGCCCTCCATCAGCCCGTCATGGCCGTGGCTGGTGTAGGAATCGAGTGCCACATCGCACATGATGCCGATCTCCGGCACGGCCTTCTTGATGGCGCGCACGGCTTTGCAGATGAGATTGTCCGGGTTGAAGGCCTCGCGCGCATCGGCGGTGCGCAGGGTGGGCTCAGTGTAGGGAAAGAGGGCTATGGCCGGAATGCCAAGTTCCGCCGCTTGCCTGGCCTTGGCCACCGCGAGATCGACGGAAAGCCGCGCCACACCCGGCATGGAGGGCACGGGAGTCGATTTGTTCCGGCCCTCGATCACGAACAGCGGCAAGATGAGATCGGCGGCCTGCAACGTGTTCTCACGCACGAGATCGCGCGACCATGCGGTGCGGCGGTTGCGCCGCATGCGGGTCGCCGGGAACTGGGGAAAGGGATCGGAACGGCGGCTCATGACGCTCCATAACAAGCCTGAGGGCTAGGGGGAACCCCGTTTGTCCAAGATAAGGCAAAGTTAACCATGAGCCCCAAATTCGTGGCGCCTTTGAATCAAATTAAGCGGAAATCCCTATCCTTTTGCCCATCCGTTCAGTTCGCATGGAAAGGCTCCGGGACGTGCTCCGGCTGCAGAAACTCCTTATAACGGTTCCTATCCTGTTTCTGCCGCTGGGGGCCGCCGCCGTGAAACCGGCGCTTGCTTCGGAAATTGCCGCCGAACAGGCGGTGCAGATCCTGACGCGGGCCCGGGTAGCGGACACGCTCTGTATATTCCTGTCCACCTCTCTCCACGAAGAGCTTTCGCGCTATGCCGCCCGTGCCGAGATCGCCGCCGCCCATCAGACAAGCGTGGACACGGCCAGAAACGCCATTGCGGCAGGCGAGGCGGAAGGCCAGGCCGCTCCTTGCAGCGAGGCCACCCGGACCGATGTTGGCGATACCCTGTCTGCCGCCCGTGACGCCGTGAAGGCGGCCGACTCCGGCCGCGGTATCAAACAGATGGCACTGCGGGAAGCCCGGCGGGATCCACAGGCCGGTGTGGGCGGCCTTGGCTATTATGCAACCGCCGTGAATGCCTACTACGCGGAACGCAAGTGCCGGCACCTTTCGGCCAAACAGGACATGCGCTACTGGAAAGCCATCGGTCGGTTGCACCGGCGTACCGTTGCGCAAAATGGCGCCGCCGCCGTGGCGCCGGTCATGCGCGGGGCGGAGCGCAGCGCCAACGCGCAATCCTGCGGCAACAATACCCGCATGATCGTGCAAGCAGGTTTCGCCGCAACCATCGAGCAGTGATGCCGGCTGCAAGGCGCCTTTTTCCGGTTTTGTTAAGACTGCAAGAAAAGACTCCGTAAACTGTCTTCGAAACAGACGCAAATCTTTGAAAATATAAGAACAAATTTACCCAAGCCATTGAGCCGATTTTAAGCCGCCCAAGCGCACAGTGAGCGCCTCTCGAGGAACGGACCAGAGAACGTCCGGCCTCAAAACAAGGGATAGGTGGATAACATGCGTACTGAGGTAGTGGGGGCATTGCGCCCGGTAGCGGGGGAATCCGCGCATCATCCGATCAAGCACAAATACATGGAAGCCCTGACGCTGATCGAGCGTCTGCATCGCCGGCTTCTCGACGTCATAAAGGACGATTTTGAGCGCACGGGCGAACCGGAAGTGAACCCGGTGCAGGCCTTGCTGCTGTTCAACATCGCCGATTCCGAATTGACCGCGGGCGAACTCAAGACCCGCGGCCACTACCAGGGCTCGAACGTTTCCTACAACTTGAAGAAGCTGGTGGAGTCGGGATACGTCAATCACGAGCGCTCCAGCGCCGACAAGCGTTCCGTCCGCATCAAGCTGACCCCCAAGGGCCAGGCGATCCGCGAGCGTGTCGATGCTCTCTACAACCGCCAGCTCGCGTCGGTTGAACAGCTTGTCGGCCTCTCGGTCGAAGAATTTGACAAGTTGAACAAGGCGCTAACACGTCTCGAGCGCTTTTGGACCGACCAGATTCTGTATCGTCTCTAACTTTTTCTTCTGCAAGAGCCGTCAACACCGTGCTGTGGCCGAAAAGCCGCAGTACGGTGTTTTTTTGTGCCCCCGTTCGCAACTGTGGCGTCCTGCTCTATTCAGGTTTTATACGGAAGGCCGGAATGTGGCGGACTTTTGACGAGTCGAGCCCACGCTGGTATGAATGTACCCCAACGGGCGCAGCGAGCAGGCAGGAGTGGTGAGGCAAGGGATGGGTTTGGGTTGTTTTCAAGGCTTTCGATCTTCGTCCAGGTCCATGGTGGTGGCGATTGCGCTGCTGTTTGCGATTCCCGTGATCGGGCCGCACCCGGCCTACGCTGAAAGCGAAAATTCCATTTGGCAGCTGTTCAAGAAAAAGCGGAGTATTTCCGCAGCACAGGATGATGGCGCCCCCGCAAGCACCAATTGGTCGTCCCATGCCGGAAACGGAACCCGGGCCACCACGGACACGCAGATCGTCAACGACGGCAGCGTCAGCCCGTTTCTCGCTACCGGCAGCGCCGCCGCACTCCAGGCCGCCGCGGCCCGATTCGCGGAGATCGCCGCCTCCGGCGGCTGGGGAAAAGTACCCGGCGGCAAATTCAAGAAGGGAACCCAGAGCAAGGCCGTCACCGCCCTGAACAAGCGGCTTTTCATCGAGGGATATTTGCGCCGCGAAGCCACCGAAGGCGAGTACGCGGATATCTACACCACCGCCACGGAAGATGCTGTCACCCGCTTCCAGCGCAACCACGGGCTGGCTGTAACCGGAGCGGTCGATACCGCGACGCTTAAGGAGCTTAACGTTCCGGTGGAACGGCGCCTAGCCACCATCCGCGCCAATCTGCCGCGCGTTGCCGAATATTCCAGAGATCTCGGCCCCCGCTATGTCATCGTCAACGTTCCCGCCCAGCAGATCGAGACGGTGAGCAACGGCCAAGTCTATTCCCTCCACAACGCCATCGTCGGCCGCCCTTCGCGCCCCACGCCCGTGGTGATGACCCATGTGGCCACCGTCAAATTCAATCCCTACTGGAACGCGCCGGCCTCCATCGTCGAGCGTGACATCCTTCCCAGAATGCGCTCCAGCGGCGCTTCGCGGGTCATGCGGGACATGAACATGAAGGTGTTTGATGGCGTCGGCGGGCCGGAGGTCAATCCCGACCGCATCAACTGGCGCCGCGTTGTCGTTGATGACTATCATTTCCGCCAGGAACCGGGCGGCAGCAATGCCATGGCCACCGCCAAAATCGAATTTGATAGCCCCTTCGGTATTTACCTGCATGACACCCCGGAACAGCACCTCTTCGGCACAGGGCAGCGATTCTACAGTTCAGGCTGCGTGCGGGTTGAGAAAGTGGCGATCTTCCTCAACTGGATTCTCAACGGCCAGGACGGCATCGACAACCGCCGTATCGCGAATTTGGCACAGAGCAAGGAACGGCTCGATACGCCGGTGGTCAATCCGCCGCAACTGCGCGTCGCGTATCTGACCGCCTGGCCCGGCCGTAACGGCGAAGTGAATTTCCGCCCTGACATCTATGAACTCGATGGCTCGGGTTTTGTCATGGGCCAGCCCTTGCCCGTGGGCGAGACCAGCGGCGGCGAACGCTATGTACTGAATCCGATTCCGCGCGAGCCTTCGGCCGTCGATGCCGATGAAGCGTTCGGTTTCTTCAATTTCGGGTTTGGCCGATCGCGCAACAGCGACAAGTATAACGACGTCGCGACCAGCGGGGACGAACCGCTCGACGATTCTCTCGGCAATGGTTCCAAACTCAAACCGAAGAAGGGCAAGGTGGCGACGACTACATCGAACTGGTTCTCGTTGAAAAAAGCCGCTGCGGCGAAAAAGACCAAGGACAAGGCAGCGGCGAAAAAGGCGGGGGAAAAGCCGGCCGAAACCGCCACGGCGAAGACCAAGAAGACCGATACCAAGACGGTAGCGGCATCCGCCGCCACATGCGCGCCCGGCGCCGATGGCAAATTGCCGGCCGGTTGCCAGCCCGAGGCCGTGCCGAAGCCGAAGGCAAAACCGCTGGCCAAGGCGACACCTGCAACAAATTGACCCAGCGCCGATTGGCGCCAAGTCTTCTCGGATAACCCGCGCATATTTAAAATCATGAGCGCATTCAATTATACGCAAGCTTTCGATGCGGCCTTGGGCCTGCTCCGCGGAGAAGGGCGCTACCGCGAATTCGCCGATATCTGCCGTATCAAGGGCCGATTCCCACGCGCCATGTTCCGGGGCAGGGGCGTGGAAAAAGAAATCACCGTCTGGTGTTCCAACGATTATCTCGGCATGGGCCAGCATTCCGCGGTGCTTGCCGCCATGCATGAGGCCCTCGACAATGCCGGTGCCGGTTCCGGCGGCACCCGCAACATATCCGGCACGACGCATTATCATGTCGAACTCGAGCGTGAGCTGGCGGAACTGCATGGCAAGGAGGCGAGTCTCCTGTTCAATTCCGGCTATATGGCGAATGAGGCGGCGCTGTCGACCTTGGGGCGCTTGCTGCCCGGCTGCGCTATTCTCTCGGATGAATTGAACCATGCCTCGATGATCGAAGGCATAAGGCATGGCCGCTGCGAAAAACATATCTGGCGTCACAACGATCTGGCCGATCTGGAAGCCAGGCTGAAATCGCTCGATGCCGCGCGGCCTAAGGTCATTGCCTTCGAGTCGGTGTATTCGATGGACGGCGACATCGCACCCATCGCTGAAATCTGCGATCTCGCGGAAAAATACGGCGCGCTCACCTATCTTGATGAAGTCCACGCCGTCGGCATGTATGGCCCGCGCGGCGGCGGCATCGCCGAGCGTGAAGGGCTTCTGGAGCGCATTGATATTATCGAGGGAACGCTGGCCAAGGCCTTCGGGCTGATGGGCGGCTATATCGCCGCCGACGCCGCGATCGTCGATACCATCCGATCATTCGCGCCGGGTTTCATTTTTACAACATCGCTGCCGCCTGTCATTGCCGCCGGAGCTGCCGCCTCGATCCGTCACCTGAAATCAAGCGAGACGGAGCGCACGCTGCAGAAGAAACATGCCCGCCTGCTGATCGCGCAATTGCAGGCCCGCGCGCTTCCCGTCATCGAAACGCCAAGCCACATCGTGCCGGTGATCGTCGGCGATCCGGTGAGTTGCAAGGCTCTGACAGACCGGCTGCTGGATGAATATGCGATCTATGTCCAGCCCATCAATTATCCAACCGTCCCCAAGGGCACCGAACGCCTTCGCCTGACGCCGGGACCGCTGCACGGCGAACTCGAAATCGCCAGGCTTGCCGACGCGCTCGACCGCCTGTGGAGCAAAATGATGCTGAAGCGGGCGGCTTAGCCGGTCTGAGCTTCATTTCATCGCCGGTAGGCACCTATCGCTTCCTGGAACGAGCAGATTTTCCTTACCGGCCCTTCGACTTCCCGTATTCCTTTGGCGCTTCGTCACTTTTCCGACGTGACTGTCCGCCTTTTCTCGCCATCAGTCGGTCGAATTTGGCGAGGCCGGCAGGGGCCTTCAGTCGCTTCGCGCTCCTGACTACAACCTCATTGAGGCGCGATTGCCATTTGCTGCCAGTGGCGCGATAGGCCGCAATAGCCTGCTTGTCGAGCCTTAGCGAAATCAGAACTCTAGCCCCCGAACCTGCGGGTCTGCCGCGCTTGACGAGTTTCATGCCCTTATAGAGATCGGCGCCCGCGAACCACTCCGAGGTTAGCTCAGGTGCATCGTCCCGATCAGTCTTCAAGCGTTTGCTTGAATGCTTTTTGCTCTCGATCATTTGCTTTCCTCATCGAAATAATATGCCGGACCGGCCCGCGCGGGGTCCAGACCACTACAACCATGCGATCTTCAAGAAATCCGGCGGTGATAAATCGCCTTTCGCCGTATTCCCGCCGCAAGTCCTCGCGCGTGAACTGAACCCCATTGAACACAACATCCGCCAAAGCGAAATCAAGCCCGCGCGCATCCAAAGTCCTTTGCCGCTTGGCTTCATCCCAGCTCAGCTTCATACGTCCTTAACGTAGCTACGAAATGGTAAGTGTCAAGACCAAGCCCGAAGGTTGTGTAACGGGATGACGGAAAGGTTGAGGAATAGGCTGCTCTGTGGTGTGCTCCTGACGTGCCAAGATGGAACTGGACCTTCACAGTGCAATCTGCCATTTGCGGCGTACAGGATGAAGGGGGTTTCCATGGCGAAGAAGATTGCCAAAAAGCCGGTCAAGACATCAAAGGCTAAAGCTAAGCCCCTGTTTCCCGGCTTCTTCAAGGACAAGCTGGCTAATACCGATCCGAAGATCGCCAAAGCCATTGCCGCCGAACTGGGCCGTCAGAGCCACGAAATCGAACTGATCGCCTCGGAGAACATCGTCTCCCGCGCCGTGCTGGAAGCGCAAGGCTCGGTCATGACCAACAAATATGCCGAAGGCTATCCGGGCCGCCGCTACTATGGCGGCTGCCAGTATGTCGACCAGTCGGAAAACCTGGCCATTGATCGCGCCAAGCAACTGTTCGATTGCTCTTTCGTCAACGTCCAGCCCCATTCCGGCGCCCAGGCCAATCAGGCGGTGTTTTTCGCACTCCTCCAGCCCGGTGACACCTACATGGGCCTCGACCTCGCCTGCGGCGGGCATCTGACTCACGGCTCGCCGGTCAACCAGTCCGGCAAGTGGTTCAAGGTTGCGCCCTACAAGGTGCGCGAGGACAATCATTTGATCGACTATGATGCGCTGGCCCAACAGGCGCTGGAGGTGAAGCCGAAGCTCATTATCGCCGGCGGTTCCGGCTATCCGCGCATCCTCGATTTCTCCCGCTTCCGCCAGATCGCCGATTCGGTGGGTGCCTATTTGATGGTCGACATGGCACATTTCGCCGGTCTCGTGGCGGGCGGTGTCCACCCCAATCCGCTGGTACACGCCCATGTGGTGACCACTACCACCCACAAGACCTTGCGCGGCCCCCGCGGCGGCATGATTCTCAGCCGCGACGACGATCTCGGCAAGAAGATCAACTCCGCCGTGTTTCCGGGTCTGCAAGGCGGTCCCTTGGAGCACGTGATCGCCGCCAAGGCGGTGGCCTTCGGCGAGGCGCTGAAGCCCGCTTTCAAGAAATACGCCAAAGCCGTGGCGGCCAATGCCAAGATTCTGGCCGAAAGCATGATCGCCGGCGGCTGCGATCTTGTCTCCGGTGGCACGGACACGCATCTGATGCTGGTCGACCTCCGCAAGAAGGGCATTACCGGCAAGGCCTCGGAGGCTTCCCTCGGCCGCGCCTTCATCACTTGCAACAAGAACGGCATTCCCTTCGATCCAGCCCCCTTCACCATCACCAGCGGCATCCGTTTGGGCAGCCCCGCCGCCACGACGAGGGGTTTCGGGAGCGCTGAGTTCAAGGAGGTTGGCAGCCTCATTACCGAGGTTCTCGACGGGCTTGCGAAGAATGGCGAACAGGGCAATGCTAAGGCCGAGGCTTCGGTCAGAAAGCGCGTCAAGGCGCTGACGGACCGGTTTCCGATTTACTGAGACTGGCGAAGGTGGGACTCTTTGCGCTGTCCGTTCTGCTCCAATGAAGAAACCCAGGTGAAGGATAGCCGTCCAACCGAGGACGGCACCGCCATTCGCCGCCGGCGCTATTGCCCCGATTGCTCGGGCCGCTTTACGACTTTCGAGCGCGTGCAATTGCGCGAGCTTATGGTGGCCAAGCGTTCGGGCCGGAAGGTTCCCTTCGACCGCGACAAGCTCATGCGTTCCATCCAGGTGGCGTTGCGCAAGCGCCCGGTGGACCCCGATCGGGTCGAGCGCCTGGTTTCCGGCATCGTGCGAAGGCTGGAAAGCCTGGGCGAAAGCGAAATCAAGTCCGAAACCATCGGCAAGCTCGTCATGGAGGCCCTCAAGATGCTCGATGATGTCGCCTATGTACGCTTTGCCTCCGTCTACCGGAATTTCCGCGAAGCCAAGGACTTCGAGGAGCTTCTGGGCGAACTTACCGGCGATGAAGGCGAAAGCGGGGGCGAGCGCGATTGAGCGGCGACGCCCGCTGGATGGACTATGCCTTGCGGCTTGGCCGGAGGGCACTGGGCACAACCGCCGAAAACCCACCCGTGGGCTGTGTAATTGTCAAGGACGGCCGGCTGCTTGGGCTGGGCTGGACGGCAAGCGGCGGCAGGCCCCATGCCGAGACTGAAGCGCTCGAAATGGCGGGCGAGGCAGATCGAGGCGCCACTGCCTATGTAACCCTAGAACCTTGTGCCCATCATGGCCGCACCGGCCCTTGCGCCGAAGCCTTGGTGCGGGCGGGAATATCCCGCGTGGTGACGGCAATCGAAGACCCAGATCCCCGTACTTCAGGCGGCGGCCATTTGATCCTGCGTCAGGCGGGCATTGCCGTGGAAACCGGGTTGAAAGCCAAAGAGGCGTCCCGCGATTTGGCCGGTTTCCTCACCCGGATAATCAAAAAGCGCCCGCAAGTGATTCTAAAACTTGCTATTTCTGCCGATGGCAAGATCGCCGCAAGTCTCGGCAGTCGTACCGATATTACCGGCCTTGAGGTACAAAATCGGGTGCATCTGCTCCGCGCCCAATGCGATGCGATTCTCGTGGGGATGGAAACAGTATTGGTGGACGATCCAGAGCTTGGCTGCCGCCTGCCCGGATTGGAACAGCGCTCGCCTAAGCCTTTCGTGCTAAGCCGCAGCCGTAACCTTCCGCCAGGATCGAAGCTCGTGGCGCGGGGCGCAACAGTGCTGCGGGGCACGATCCCCGAGGCGCTGGCGGAATTGGCCAAGGAAGGCATCAACCGCCTCCTTGTCGAAGGTGGAGCGAAGGTAGCCCGGTCATTTCTTGAGACGGGACTCGTCGATGACATCCACCTGTTCCGCTCTACGCGGAAAATCGGCCCACAAGGTGTCGATGCGCTGGCGGGGGTTACACTTGAAAAAGCCCTTATGCCCTTCGTCTTGTTTGAACAGGAAACGCTTGGGGCCGACAGTTTGAGCGTCTATGAACGGCGCGAACAAGAATCCTGAGCCCCCTATGTTCACCGGCATTGTGACAGACATCGGCGAAATCGCCCGCGTGGAGAAGCGCGGCGACACGCGCTTTGAGATCGGCACCCGTTACGACACGGCGGCAATCGCGCTCGGCGCTTCCATCTGCTGCGCCGGCTGCTGCCTGACCGTGGTGTCGACGGGCGCTCATGCCTTCAGCGTCGAGGTTTCGGCGGAGTCGCTCTCCAAAACCACATTGGGCGATTGGAAGATGGGCAAACGCATCAACCTCGAACGAGCCCTGAAGCTCGGCGATGAACTGGGCGGGCATATGGTGTCGGGCCATGTCGATGGCACGGGCCGGATCGTTTCGATTCTACCGGAGGGGGACTCAACGCGCTTCCGCTTCAAGGTGCCTGCGGAACTTGCAAGGTTCATAGCACCCAAAGGTTCGGTGACGCTCGATGGCACTTCATTCACGGTGAATGAAGTCGAGGGGCTTGAGTTCGGCGTCAACATCATTCCGCATACCCAAGCGGTTACCACATGGGGCCATGCGCGCGAGGGCGATGCCGTCAACGTTGAAATCGATATGCTGGCGCGCTATGTGGCCCGCCTCGCCGAATTCGGAAAACCATGAAAGTCGAAAAGAAAACCGTTGCGGATACAAAGCTGAAGGCGCGCCTTCTTATTCTTGAAGCGCACTTCTATGCGGAGTTGTGCGATGAACTGGCATCGGGCGCCATTGCCGCAATCGAGCGGGCGGGGGCGTCGTGGGAGCGCATGGCGCTTCCCGGCGCTCTCGAAATCCCCGGCGCCATTGCCATCGCCGCCGCCTCGAAGCGCTATGACGGCTATGTGGCGTTGGGTTGCGTGTTGCGAGGCGAGACCACGCACTATGAGATTGTGTCGAATGAAAGTGCCCGCGGCCTCATGGACCTCACCATGAAAGGCCTGTGCATCGGCAACGGCATATTGACCTGCGAGAACGAGGCGCAAGCCTGGGCCCGCGCCAAGATCGCCGGGATGGACAAGGGTGGGGCCGCGGCTGAAGCAGCGCTCGCCATGATCCGGTTTCGCCGTGCCATGAAAACGCGCGCCAAGTGAACCAGAAACGCAAGGCCCCCGTTGAACGCGCCGCCGCGCGGCTTGGCGCGGTGCAGGCGCTCTATCAGATGGATATCGCGGGAACCGACGTCGCCGAGACCCTGGCGCAATTCTCGGCGCGCGCCGCCGGTGAGGATTTCGACGCCGGTCAGTGCGGCGAGGCCGATTACAAGTTTCTGAAGGAAGTTGTCGATGGCGCTGTCCGTGAACAACACACCATCGATCCTGTTGTCGATGCTATACTCGACAAGGGCTGGCCCATTCACCGGCTCGATGCGACGGTGCGGGCGATACTGCGGGCCGCGGCCTTTGAGCTGATGTTTCTGGAGCAGGTTCCGGCCCGCGTGGCGATCAGCGAATATGTGGGCGTGGCTTCCGCCTTCTTCACGGCGCAGGAGCCGAATTTCATCAATGGTGTGCTGGACCGGCTCGCCCGCGAGCGCCGTCCTTCGGAGTTCGCCGCATGAGTATCGCTCTTGCCTATGACGATACACAGGCTCGCCGCAATGCTGTTATCCTTGCGGTGGCTCAGGCTTTATATGGTTCCGCAGTCACGATGCTCATCGTCACGGCGGGTCTTGTCGGCACGGAGCTCTCTACCGACCCCTCATGGGCGACACTTCCGGTTTCAGCCTTTGTAATCGGAACGGCGCTGACCACATTGCCGGTCTCACTCCTTATGCGGCGGATCGGGCGCAAAGCCGGGTTCATGATAGGCTCTTTCGCAGGAATGACTGGCGGACTCCTGGGCGTCTATGCCATTTACCAGCGGAGCTTCGTGATCTTTCTTGCCGGGGCGTTTCTCATCGGCATCTACCAGGCTTCCGCTTCCTATTACCGTTTCGCCGCCGCCGACCTGGCCAGTCCGGCATTCCGCCCCAAGGCGATTTCCTGGGTGATGACAGGCGGGGTCGTTGCGGCGCTGATTGGCAGCGGACTTGTCATTGCAACGGTGGATTTGCTGGCACCCGTGATCTTCGCCGGAAGCTGGGCCGCCATGGCGGCCATCGCATTGCTTTCTTCCGCCGTGCTCATGGCGCTCGATATACCGCGGGAGGAAGACAAGACCGACGCCGCTCCCGCGCGCCCCTTGCTAACCATCGCCCGCCAGCCCCGCTATATCGCGGCGGCCGCCACCGGCATGCTCTCCTATGGCATCATGATGCTGGTGATGACGGCAACGCCCGTCGCCATGATCGCCCACGGTTTTACGGTCGGAGATTCAAGCTGGGTCATCCAGTGGCATGCGCTGGCGATGTTCGTGCCGAGTTTTTTCACCGGCCACCTCATTACCCGCTTCGGTGTCGAGCGCATTGCCGTCGCCGGCATGTTACTGCTGGTGGGTGCGGCGGTCGCGGGGTTGCTTGGCATACATTTCGGGAATTTTGCCGTGGGCCTGATACTTTTGGGCCTCGGCTGGAACTTCGGCTTCATCGGCGCCACCACCATGCTGACGGGCTGCTATGAGTCCTCGGAACGCAACAAGGCGCAAGGGTTGAACGACTTTTTGATCTTCGGCACCACGGCGCTGGCTTCGTTGAGTGCTGGCAAATTGCTCCATGCGCTTGGGTGGAATGCGGTAAACTATGCGGTGTTCCCGATGGTGCTGGTGGCGCTTGCCATGATCGCCTGGCTCATCTTCCAACCGCGAACGGTGGCCCAACGCGGCTAGATCCGGGCGCCTTGCCGCCCATTGCGCCTTGGCTTCCGATTTGGCATACAGCGGCCCTCATTCCGGGGCAGGGGCTTCGGGGGCAATCAACGAACACAAGGGTTTTCTCAATGACCGCTACACTCTGGCTGATCGTGCTCGCGGGCGCGCTCTCCATCGTGTACGGGATCGTCACGACGCGGGGGCTTCTAGCCGCCGACGCCGGCACGGCCCGTATGCAGGAAATTTCCGCCGCCGTGCGCGAGGGTGCGCAAGCCTATCTGAAACGCCAATACACGACGATCGCAATCGTCGGCGTGGCGATCTTCATCCTCGCCTACTGGCTGCTTGGCGTCTACGCCGCCATCGGCTTCCTGATCGGCGCGGTTTTGTCGGGAGCTGCGGGCTTCATCGGCATGAATGTATCGGTCAGGGCCAATGTGCGTGTGGCCCAGGCGGCGACCAAGTCGCTTGCGGGCGGCCTTGACCTCGCCTTCAAGGCGGGCGCGGTGACGGGCCTTCTTGTGGCGGGCTTGGGCCTCCTCGGCGTCACGCTCTATTTCGGCTTCCTCAAGGACTCGCTCGGCTTCGAGCCCACCAGCCGCACCGTCATCGATGCGCTGGTGGCGCTGTCCTTCGGTGCATCGCTCATCTCTATCTTCGCCCGTTTGGGCGGCGGCATCTTCACCAAGGGCGCCGATGTGGGCGGCGACATGGTCGGCAAGGTTGAGGCGGGCATTCCCGAGGACGACCCGCGCAATCCAGCCACCATCGCCGATAATGTCGGCGACAATGTCGGCGATTGCGCCGGCATGGCGGCGGACCTGTTCGAGACCTATGTGGTAACGACCGTCGCCACCATGGTGCTGGCGGCCATCGTTCTCCCCGATGCGTTTAAGCTCGCCGGCATGGTTTTGCCGCTCGCCATCGGCGGCGCCTGTGTGATCACCTCGATCATCGGCACCTATTTTGTGAAACTAGGCAGCACCAACAACATCATGGGAGCACTTTATAAAGGCATCATCGCCACTGGCGTTCTGTCCCTCGTGGCCCTCTTTCCGGTTATGAGCCTGGTATTCGGCGGCATGTCGGTCGATCTCGGCGGCTTCACGCC
>JBOHKD010000004.1:0-19126 GCA_050728895.1 Aestuariivirga sp. | reverse complement strand
ACCCAAGAAGGGGCCAAAGCCGGAGCTGCCTTCCGTGGCCATTCCTGGCAGCGCTGAATTATGGAAGGCAGAAGCGATGTCAAAACTGGGCGTAATGCTGTGTGGCCATGGCAGCCGCGATGAAAGTGCCGTCACCGAATTCGCCGTGCTGTCGCAACATCTGAAGCAGCGCCTGCCGCAGTATCCGGTGGAATATGGTTACCTCGAATTTGCCACGCCCATCATCCGCAACGGCCTCGATGCCCTCAAAGCCAGGGGCGTGGAGCGCGTGCTCGCTGTCCCCGGCATGCTCTTTGCGGCAGGCCACGCCAAGAACGACATTCCTTCAGTGCTCAACACCTATGCCGCCAGCAACGGCCTCAAAATTGAATATGGCAAGGAGCTCGGCATTGATCCCAAGATGATGCGCGCCGCCGGCGACCGCATTCAGGAAGCCCTTGATGCAAATCCTTCAGCCGTGCCGCTGCACGAAACCCTGTTGGTCGTGGTGGGACGCGGCGCTTCCGATCCCGATGCCAATTCCAACGTCTCCAAGGTGACGCGGCTGCTGTGGGAAGGCTTTGGTTTCGGCTGGGCGGAGACGGCTTATTCCGGCGTCACCTTCCCGCTTGTTGAGCCCGCATTGGAACATGCGGCACGGCTGGGCTACGCCCGCATTATCGTCTTTCCCTATTTCCTCTTCACCGGCATTCTCGTCCAGCGCATCTACGACGCAACGGATGAAGTGGCAAAACGCCATCCCGAAATACAGTTCATCAAGGCGGGTTATCTCAACGACCACCCGCAAGTGATCGCCACCTTCGAGGAGCGGCTGCAACAGATTCTGACCGGCGATACCGCCATGAATTGCCAGATGTGCAAATATCGGAGCCAAGTGCTGGGCTTCGAAGCAGAAGTAGGCGCGCCCCAGGAGAGCCATCATCACCATGTCGAAGGCGTCGGATTCAATCTCGATGCTGCCATCGCGGCAACCGTCAAAGGCCATTCACACGGCCATCATCACGATCATGACCATGATCACACGCGCACGCCCTATCCGCACGCCGATCATCCGCTGGGGCCCAGAAGCATGCTAAAAAAGCCGTGATGGAATATCTCCGCGATCCCAAAGCCATCTATGCCCGCTCCTTTGCGATCATCCGGGCGGAAGCGGATTTCTCGCATTTGCCGAAGGATAGCGAGAGTGTGGCGGCGCGCGTGATTCATGCCTGCGGGATACCGGAAATCGCAGGCGATCTCCGTATCTCGAAAGACTTTTTTGAAGTAGCAAAGGCGGCAATCCACGCGGGCCGTTCCATCCTCGTCGATGCCGAGATGGTGCGTCATGGTATCATCGACAAATCGCTGAGCGTGATCTGTACATTGAACGATGCTCCCGCCGCTAACGATACGACGCGCTCCGCCGCCGCCGTCGAACTCTGGCGGCCCCATCTCGAGAAAGCGCTGGTGGTGATCGGTAATGCGCCGACCGCCCTTTTTGCCCTGCTGGATTTGATCGATGCCGGCGCACCCCGGCCAGCGGCCATCGTTGGCTTTCCCGTAGGTTTCGTGGGGGCGGCGGAAGCAAAAGACGAGTTGCACGCCAATTCGCGTGGGCTTCCCTATGCGACACTCCTCGGTCGCAAGGGCGGCTCCGCCATGGCCGCCGCCGTCGTCAACGCCCTGACCCGGGATGAGCCGCGATGAAATGGCTGACCGTCATCGGCATGGGCGAAGAAGGTTATGACGGCCTTTCGGCCCGCGCGCGACTTAAGCTTGGGGAAGCGGAGGTGATCGTGGGTTCCTCCCGCCTTCTTGCTTTCCTGCCAAGGACGAAGGCCGAACGTATCGAATGGCCGCAGCCTTTTTCCGGTATGGTTGAGCGCATCGGTCCCTTGCGCGGGCGGAAAACCGTGGTTCTCGCCACTGGCGACCCCATGAACTACGGCGTCGCCCGCAAGCTGATAGAATTCGTGCCCTTCGCCGAGATGGAAATCGTATCCCATCTTTCCGCCTTCACGCTCGCGGCGGCGCGGCTTGGCTGGCCGTTGCCCGATTGCGATACGCTGACGCTGCATGGCCGCGATGCCGCTACCATCGAAGCCTTCATCCAGCCCAATGCCCGCCTCATCGTATTGACGGCGGATGCAACGATGACACCGGAAGTCGCGCGCCGTCTCGTGGCGCGCGGCTATGAGAAAAGCATGATCACGGTTCTGGAGAATATGGGAGGTGTGCGCGAACGCATATCATCTTTCACCGCCGATTCCCTACCCCAGAAAAAATTTTCTGACCTCAATACGCTGGCCGTTCACTGCATCGCCTCGCCGGAAGCAAAGCTATATCCCCGTGTCGCGGGGCTTCCCGATGACGCTTACCTGCATGATGGGCAGCTCACCAAGCGCGAGGTACGCGCGGCGGCCTTGAGCGCCCTTGCCCCGGCACCCGATCAATTGCTGTGGGATGTGGGTGCCGGTTGCGGTTCGATCGCCATCGAATGGATGCGGTCGACGCGGGGCTGCGAAGCCATCGCCTTTGAATCCGACGCCGCGAGGCTTCAAATGATCGCGGAGAATGCCGATCGGCTTGGAACGCCGCGCCTTACGATCATCCCCGGTGAAGCGCCGGCGACTCTTGCCGGCCATGCTACGCCCGATGCCGTGTTTATTGGTGGCGGGTTGGGCATTCCGGGTGTTTTTGAAACCGCATGGGAACATTTGAAACCCGGCGGGACCATGGTGGTGAATGTTGTCACCGTCGAAGGGGAATTGCATCTCTACGATCTTCAGGAAAAACATGGCGGCGATCTCGTACGGATCGAGGTTTCGCGATTGACTCATATCGGCGCTCTGCGCGCCTTGAAGCCGCGCATGCCGGTTTTGCAATGGCGAGCGCGCAAACCATGACCCAGCCCGGAACACTTTACGGCGTGGGCGTGGGGCCGGGCGATCCCGAACTCATGACGGTGAAGGCCTGGCGTCTCATTTCGACAAGCCCGGTGATCGCCTATCTCGCGGCCAATGGCGGCGCCAGCACGGCGCGCGATATCGCCAAGCCGTTTTTACCCGAAGACGCAATCGAACTTGCGATCGACATGCCGATGCGGATCGAACGCCAACCGGGTGAGGAAGCTTATGATAAGGGCGCGTCTGCCATCGCGGCGCATCTGAGCGCTGGACGCAATGTTGTCATGCTGTGCGAAGGCGATCCGTTTTTCTACGGCAGCTTCATGTATATTTTCGCGCGCCTGGCGAAGCGTTACGAAACCATCGTGGTTCCGGGTGTGTCCTCGCTCGCCGCCGCTAGCGCTCGTCTGCGCCGCCCGCTTGCGGCACGCGACGAGGTGCTGAAAGTGCTTCCCGCCACGCTGGCGCGCGAGCGCCTGCGTCAGGAATTGGCTGGTGTTGAATCTGCCGCGATCATCAAGGTAGGCCGCCATTTCGGCAAGGTGCGCGATGTCCTGTCGGAGCTCGTTCTCACGGCGAAATCCGTCGTGATCGAAAAAGCAACGCAGGACGAAGAGCGGATCGCCAATGTGGCCGACGTTGTGGGCGACACCCTGCCCTACTTCACCACGATCCTTGTCTACGCCGGGAATGAGACATGGCCGTGAAACCCGTAATCTTCATTCTCGGTATTTCCGCGCTGCCGCTGGCGCAAAAGCTGAAAGCCGCGCTCGGCGGTGCCATTCACGCGCCCCCGAACTTGGCGGGTCACGATGTGATTTACAGCAACGCCGCCTCGCATCTGGCAACACTTTTCAAGGGAGGGCACCCAATCATCGGTCTATGCGCCAGTGGTATTCTTATCCGTGCCATCGCTCCGTACCTTTCCGACAAACACAGTGAACCTCCCGTAATCGCTGTCGCGGAAGATGGCTCCTCCGCTGTTCCCCTGCTCGGCGGCCATCACGGCGCCAATGAACTGGCGCGCCGGATCGCCACGCTTTGCGAAGGGCATGCGGCGATCACCACGGCAAGCGAGGTGCGTTTTGGATCGGCCTTCGATGAACCGGAAGAAGGCCATGTTCTAGCGAACCCGGAAAACATGAAATCCGTCACCGCCCACAAACTCGCCGG
Organism: Aestuariivirga sp.; assembly: GCA_050728895.1. Classification (GTDB taxonomy): domain Bacteria; phylum Pseudomonadota; class Alphaproteobacteria; order Rhizobiales; family Aestuariivirgaceae; genus Aestuariivirga. The sequence goes on along the minus strand of JBOHKD010000004.1, from coordinate 15,068 downwards.
CGGCGAAGTAACTATTGAGATCACCGAGCACCTTACAAAGGGCAGCGCCACTCATCTCGTTTATCATCCTCGCACGCTGGCGATCGGTGTTGGCTGTGAACGCAATACGCCGCCCGAAGACGTTGTCTCGCTGGTCGAGGATGTGATGGCGAAAAATAATCTCAGTCCGGCCTCTATTGCCTGCATGGCCAGCATCGATGTCAAATCCGATGAGGCGGCGATCCATGCCGCAGCGCGCCGCTTCAATGTGCCGGCCCGGTTCTTTTCCGCCTCCGAATTGAATGCGGAAGCGCCGCGTCTCAAGAATCCATCAAATATCGTCGCAAAAGAGGTTGGTACGCCCGGTGTCGCCGAGGCGGCGGCCCTTGCGGCGGCGGGGCCGGAAGCGGAACTGCTGATCGAGAAAACCAAGAGCCAGCGCGCCACTTGCTCCATCGCCAAAGCACCTTCGCCCCTCCTGCAACTTCGCGGCCACCCGCGCGGGCTTCTGCATGTCGTCGGCATCGGACCGGGAGCGCCGGAATGGCGAAGTCCCGCCGCCGCCGCAGCCCTTGAAGCTGCAAGTGATTGGGTAGGCTACGGCCTCTATCTCGATCTTATTGCCGATCTCAAAGGCCACCAGATTGAACATCGCTTTCCGCTTGGGTCTGAGGAAGACCGCGTGCGCCATGCCATCAATCTCGCCAAGGAAGGTAAGAGAGTGGCGCTCGTATGCTCCGGCGATGCCGGAATTTATGCCATGGCGGCGCTTGTATATGAGATCGCCGATTTCGAGCCCTGCCGCATCGAAATCAATGTCATTCCCGGCATTTCCGCCTTTCAGGCGGCCGCCGCCAAGGCTGGCGCCATGATCGGCCATGACTTCTGTTGTATCTCCCTCTCCGATTTGCTCACGCCCTGGGAGGCAATCGAAAAGCGGATAAGGGCCGCCGCCGAAGGCGACTTCGTTATTGCCTTTTATAATCCGCGCTCGCTCAAACGCCGCGATCAGTTGCAACGTGCCTTTGAAATTCTGGCGCGGCATAGGCCACCCGATACGCCGGTCGTCATCGCCTCCAATCTCGGACGTCCCGAAGAGAAGGTGACAATCGTGCGGTTTGCCGATTTCGATCCCGATGTTGTCGACATGCTCACCCTCGTGATGGTGGGCGGCTCGCAATCCAAATCTTTCACACGCGGTGACGGCGGAACTTACGCCTATACGCCGCGTGGCTATGCCAGAAAGCGGGAAGCTGCCGAATGATGGTTCATTTCATTGGCGCCGGTCCCGGTGCCGCCGATCTCATCACCGTGCGGGGGCTGCGGCTTATTCAGTCCTGTCCAGTATGCCTCTATGCGGGCTCGCTGGTGCCGGAGGAAATCGTCAACGCCGCTCCCCAAGGCGCGCGCGTGGTCGATACGGCACCGCTGCATCTGGATGAGATCATGGCGGAGATCGCGGCGGCCCATGCCCAGGGTTTCGACGTGGCCCGCGTTCACTCCGGCGATCCTTGCCTATATGGAGCAATTGCCGAGCAGATGCGAAGGCTCGACCGGCTTGGCATTCCCTATGATGTAACGCCGGGCGTTCCGGCTTTCGCCGCCGCCGCCGCCGTTCTCAACACCGAATTTACCCTGCCTGAAATCGCCCAGACGGTGATCCTCACCCGCACCTCCATGCAGGCCTCGCCGATGCCGCCGGGTGAAGCGCTGGAAGAACTGGGGCGGAGCGGGGCCACGCTGGCAATCCATCTTTCGATCCGCAATTTGGGCTATATCGAGCGGGCGCTGACGCCGCATTATGGCGCGGACTGCCCGGTGGTTGTGGTTTACCGCGTGACCTGGCCAGACCAGATGATCATTCGAGCCACGCTATCGACCATCGCCAAAAAAGTCCGCGCGGCGAAGCTTACGCGCACCGCGCTGATCCTCGTTGGTCCCGTTCTCGATGCCCACGGGTTTCGCGATAGCGCGCTCTATGACGCGGGCCACGAGCATGTGCTGCGCAACCGGAAAACGGTGAAGGCGTAACCTGTCAAATCAGCAGCGCGCCCTCATGCTTGAGCAGCCATTGCTTGCGGTGCAGTCCGCCGCCATAGCCGGTGAGCGAACCATCCGAACCGATGACGCGGTGGCACGGCACTACAATGCAGATGGGATTTCGTCCATTGGCGAGACCAACAGCGCGCATCAGATTGGCATCGCCCAGGCGCCGTGCTAGCTCGCCGTAGGAAATTGTCGTGCCGCAGGGAACAAGTTTTAGCTCCGCCCAGACGCGGCGCTGAAATTCCGTGCCACCGCCGTCCGTGGGGATGTTTTCGATTGCCTTGAGGTCGCCCGCGAAATAGGCGCGGACACGCTCGGAAAAACCATGCGGATTTTGCGCTGGAAAAAGTTCCGCGGTTCCGTAATGGAGCCGCAAATCCTTGGCGATCCGCTCGGGCTGATCGTCGAACTCAAGCGCCACCAGCGCCCCATCCCGCGCCAGCAGCAGCAAGGATCCAATCGGCGTTTCGATCCGGTCGGAAAGAATGGACAAAGCTCCGCGTTTCTTCATGTTCACGATCGGTCCCGATACGGCCCAATAGCTTAGCACTTGCAAAGGCACTACCCCAACCGTTTCAGCGCCTCGCCAATTTTCAACCGGCGTGTTTCGAATTCCGTTTTGCGTTCGCGGGTTTCCGCCAGAACTTCTTCCGGCGCCTTGGCCACGAAACCGGGGTTGCTTAAACGCCCCTCGATGGCGGCGGTGTCCTTGGCGATCTTGTCCAATTCCTTGCTGAGACGGGCCTTCTCCGCGGCAAAATCGATAACACCTTCGAGCGGCAGCGCCACGGTCGCCTCGCCTAGCACGATTTGGGCCGAAGCCCTGGGCACGCTGCTCTCAAAGGTGATCGCGGAAAGGCGCGCTAGGCGCATGATCTCGTCTTCCCACTGGGCGGCGCGGCGTCTTGTTTCCTTCGCGGCGCTGACGATCACGCAGGCGATTTTGGCGCCCGCCGGCACATTCATCTCGGCGCGCACCGAACGCACTTGCGATATCAGCTCGATTACCCATTGGATTTCGGCATCGGCCGCGGCATCGCCAAGGCCCTTGTAGACGGGCCAGGCGGCATCGATCAGCCAATGCTCGCGCGCCGCCGTCTTCTGCCACAATTCCTCGGTGATGAAGGGCATGAAGGGATGCAGCAGCAGCAGTGCCTGGTCGAGCGCCCAGGCGGCGGAGCCCTTGGTTTCGGCCTTCGCCGCGACGTCGCTGCCGGTGAGTATCGGCTTGATCAATTCCAGATACCAATCGCAATAGACGTTCCACACGAAGTGATAGAGTGCGGCGGCGGCCTCATTGTATTTGTGTTCCTCGATGGCGCGGGTCACGGCGCGTTCGGTGCGTAATGCCTCGCCCGCGATCCAGCGGTTCACCGTCAGGCGCGCCGCCACCGGATCGTAATTTTCATCGCGCGCAACGCCGTTCATTTCGGCGAAGCGTGCCGCATTCCACAGCTTGGTTGCGAAATTGCGATAGCCTTCGACACGAGCCTTGGCGAGCTTGATGTCGCGGCCCTGCGCGGCCATGGCGGCCAACGTGAAGCGCAGCGCATCGGCGCCGAATTCATCGATCAGTTCGAGGGGGTCAATGACGTTGCCCTTCGACTTCGACATCTTCTGGCCCTTCTCATCGCGGACCAGGGCGTGAATATAAACGGTGTGGAACGGCACCTCCTTCATGAAGTGCAGCCCCATCATCATCATGCGGGCGACCCAGAAAAAGATAATGTCGAAGCCGGTGACGAGAACATCGGTCTTGTAATGGCGCTTGAGTTCCTTGGTTTGATCGGGCCAGCCCAGCGTGGAAAACGGCCACAGTGCTGAGGAGAACCAGGTGTCGAGAACATCTTCATCGCGAGTGAGTGCCACGCGGGAACCATAGTGCCGCGTAGCATCGGCAAGCGCCAGATTTTCGGTTTCCTCGACAAAAATTTTGCCATCCGGCCCATACCATGCCGGAATCTGATGTCCCCACCAGAGTTGGCGCGAGATGCACCAGGGCTGGATGTTGTTCATCCACTCGAAATAGGTCTTGTCCCAATTCTTCGGCACAAAGACCGTCTCGCCCTTCTCAACCGCCGCGATGGCGGGCTTGGCGAGTTCGGCGGCATTCACATACCACTGTTCGGTGAGCCAAGGTTCGATCACCACATTCGACCGGTCGCCATGCGGCACCTGATAAACATGCGGCTCGATCTTTTCGATTAACCCCTGTTCTTCAAGCATCACAACAATTCTCTTGCGCGCTTCAAAACGGTCCAAGCCTCTCAATTCGGCAGGAATTTGCTCCGAAGTTGATTTCCCTTCCATGGCGCTGTCCGCGAGAACAGGGCCTGATGCCTTTCGGAAACTGAAGTCATCCCAGAAACTATCGACTATGTGCCCGTCAGCTTTTAGAACATTGATCTGCCTGAGATTATGCCGCTTGCCCACGTCGAAGTCGTTGAAATCGTGGGCGGGCGTGATTTTAACCGCTCCCGTGCCCTTCTCAGGGTCCGCATACTCATCACCGACAATGGGAATGAGGCGCCCGGCTAGAGGCAGGCGCGCGCTTCTGCCGATGAGGTGTTTCAACTTCTCGTTCTCGGGATGAACGGCAACGCCTGAGTCGCCCAGCATCGTCTCGGGTCTCGTCGTCGCCACGACGATGAATTCATCCGAGTCCTCGATGGGATAACGCAGATAATAAAGGCTGCCCTTCACCTCCTTCTGCACCACCTCCAGATCGGAAATTGCCGTCTGGAACACCGGGTCCCAATTCACCAGGCGCTTGTCCTTGTAGATGAGCCCTTCCTTGTAAAGCTGCACGAAGACTTTGAGCACGGCTTTCGAGAGTCCCTCATCCATAGTGAAGCGCTCGCGCGACCAATCGCATGAGGCGCCGAGGCGGCGAAGCTGGCGGGAAATGGTGTCACCCGATTCCTCCTTCCATTCCCACACACGCTTGAGGAACGCCTCACGGCCCATGGTGCGGCGGTCGGTCTGGTTTTCCTCCAGCAGCCGCTCCACCACCATTTGCGTGGCGATACCGGCATGGTCGGTGCCGGGCTGCCACAACACGTCGCGCCCGCGCATCCGCTCGAAGCGGCTCAGCACATCCTGGATCGTGTTGTTGAGCGCATGCCCCATGTGCAGCGAGCCCGTGATATTGGGCGGCGGGATCACGATGGTAAAAGGCTTGGCCTTGGGCTTGCGCCCGCTCTTGAAAAAGCCGCGCGCCTCCCATTCGGCATAGAGGCGGGCTTCCATTTCGGCAGGCTTGAAGGTCTTGTCGAGCATGAGGGGATTCGGAACCGTGACTAATGTGGCGGCTATAAACACCAGCAGGCCCGCCCACGCAACTCGCTCTTCAATCGGGCTTTATAATTTGCGCGGCGGTGCCCGGCGCGCTTCGCTGGTGAACTGAATGCCGATCTGACCGCCGCGCCGCCACATGACTTTGGCGTTGCGGATCAGATTGTCGTTCACGGTCACCAAGCGGAATTCGCTTGGCACCGACAACGTGTCGCCGCAACTGATTTTGCACCCGGCCGGCGACAGATCGCGGATCGTGCAGTCGACGATCGACAAGTTGTTGAGGAACAAAATCTTGCCCTGTTTGAGGGCGCGCTGGCGTCCCGCAGCTCGGTGGTCCTTGCGCGGAATATCCTGGGTCATGCGGCGATCATAAACGCCGGGGAATCTTTCCAAATCCTGAACAATTAGCGGTTATAATCGGTTACCACTTTCGCGGCGGTGCCTGGCGCGCGCCGCTGGTGAACATTGCGCCGAGATAATCCCCGCGCCGCCACATCACCTTCGCCTCGCGGATTGAGTTATCGCCGGGCATCATCAGGCGAAACTGGTCCGGCACCTCGGTCTGACTGCTGATCTGGATCTTGGCACCCGTGGCCGAAATATCGCGTACACGGCAATTAACTACGGAACAGTAGTTGAGGGCCACGATCTTGCCGTCTTTCAGTACCCGCGAGCGCCGGGCAACGCGATTTTCATGTGTTTCCATCGACGTCCAGTGCACATGCAACCAGACGTTAATACTACTTTAGATTGATTAATAAAATATCTAACAACCTAAGCTAGCGGCCTCGCCGGGCCACGCGTTCGATTTCTTCGCGCACCAGCCTTTCCACCAAACCGGGGAGATTTCCATCCAGCCAATGCTTCAGCATGCCGCGCAACAATTCCCGGGTCATGTCCTCTATCGACTGGTTGCCCATGGGGCGGTTGAGCAAGGAATGGGCGAGCTTGTTGAAGGCGTTGTCCGCGGCCGCCTGGGTCTCCGCTGAAATCATGCCGGGCTCGTCGTCCCAAAAATCGCTTGCCGGCACCACGGTTTCCGCCTCGCGGGACAAAGATTCCATGTCGGCTTCCGCGAAGCCCGGCCGCAACGCGGGGCGAGAGGAACGTGCCGCCAGGCGCCGCGGTCTCGAAGGTTCGGGCTCGACGGCGCGCGCCCGGCTGATCTTGTCGCGCAAGTCCTGAATTTCCTCGGTGGCGGCCGATATTTCGCCACCCACCTTGACCCGCAATTCGCGCATGTCGCCCCTGAACAGAACACCACGCGACTGTTCCGTAGTACCCCCGATATCCTCATGGATCGCTCTCCTGATGGAGGCGAGCAGATCTTCCATTCTTGGTTCGGCCGTCACAGCAGATACCCCAACCCATGCCGGAAATCCGATTCGAGTGCCCTCCCGAACCCGTCCGGGCCGATCCAAGACTTAACGCAGCAGCTAGAGCTTGTCGATATCAGATACTATTCCAGAACGTCGGCGTCCGTGCCGATCCATTTTCCCCGCACCGCGCGGTAATTCTCCTCGGGATCGTAATAGGGAACTTTCAACCGAAGGTCGCGGGCCGTGAGTTGGCCTATGGCGGCGATAAGCTGATAGGCGGCGATAACCCGGTTCCGCTCCGCATTGACCAGCGTGGTGCGGGCCGAGACGACGGCTGCCTGTGCGTCCAGGACATCGAGCGTGGTGCGTGTGCCGGCGCTATATTCCTGCATGACGCCTTCGAGTGCCAGGCGCGCGGCGCTCACCTGATCCTTGCCGGCGGCGATGATTTGACGATAGGCGGCATAAGCACTCCACGATGCCGCCACGGCCTGACGAACCGAGCGCGCCACCTCGATGATCTGGATGCGCCTTTGGCTTGCCAGATGCTTAGCTTCGCGCACTCTGGAATAGACAAGTCCCGCTTCATAGAGCGGCACCGATAAAACCCCGCCCACCGTCGCCGATTCCGTATAGTTGCCATTGTTGCGTTGAAAATCGTCGCTGACACTCGCGTCCGCCTGCAGCGAAATTTCCGGCAATAGGCCAGCACGCTCCACGCCAATGCCATGGACGGAGGCATCCTCGACGAAGGCCGCCGCGAGAATGTTGGGGTTTATTTCCGCGGCGATGGCAAAGGCGCTTTCGAGCGAGGAAGGCAAATGCGCGATCACCGGATAGCGGAGTTTGCCGGGTGGATGCCCGATCACCTGCACATAGGTGGCAACGTCCGCGGCCAGCGTTGCCTGCTGGTCGGCAAGGGCTGCTTGCGACTGGCTGAGGCTGGCGCGCGATTGCGCAACGTCCGTCCGGGTAATTTCACCCACCTCGAAACGCGCGTTCGAGGCGTTGAGCTGGCTGCGCAGCACATCGACATTTTCCTGCTGCAGGGCGACGAGCTGGCGGCCGCTGTAGACGTCCATATAGGCTTGCACGGCGGTGAACAGCACATTCTGCTCGGTGGCGAGCAGGTTTTGCTGTCCCGCCCTGACACTTGATTTGGCGGCTTTTGTTCCCTCGACCGTGGCGAAACCGCGGAACACCGGCTGCGACAGGGTAATGGTGACACTTCCGGGTGTTTGATCGATGCTTTGCTTGAACGTCGGCTTATAGCTCTTCGAGGTTCCTTCAACCTCCTGGATGTCGCCGTCGACGGTCACGGTGGGACGCCAGCCCGACAAGGCCTGTGGCACGAGTTCGTCGGTAGCCCGCTGTCCGGCGCGCGCCGCCTGGAGCGTCGGGTTGCCTAGATAGGCTTGCGACAACGCTTCCGTGAACGGATCCGCCCGCGCGGGCGCCGTCTGCAAAAGCAAAACGGCCGCGCAGGGAAACCAGAAAAGCTTTCCGCCAAGGATGTTTTTCATATCCCGCTCATCAACCGGCCAAGTGATTCATCAAGGTTCCGGCAGTTTACCTTACGCCTGAGTCGTTGAAACCCTCAAAAACGAATGAAGCCTTGTTCTTCTCGAAACCGGGAAGTGTTGCGATTGAGGTGTCGAATGCCTTCCGGCAGGCCAGCGTCGTGCCGTGCCTGATCCAGAGATGTGCCCGGCCGACCGAATCACCCGCCGCCGCTACGATGCGTCCGTCCTCGCCCAATTGGGCGCCGAGGGATTGCGGCATCTCGCCAATCCGCCCCTCGATGAAGATGACATCGAAGGGGGCCATGGAAGCAGCGCCATCCGCCAAGGCACCCTCGACAATCGAGACATTGCCAAGATGGCCGAGATTGGCGCGTGCCGCCGCCGCTAGTATGGCATCGCTCTCAACCGCCACTACGAAGGCCGCAAGGCGAGCCAAAACGGCCGTGCCATAGCCTGTCGCTGCTCCAACGTGCAGCACCTTGTCGGTGGATTTGATTTCGGCAAGCTGCGCCAGACGGGCAAAAGCCATGGCCGCGATCAGGTGGCGCTTCGTGCGGCCCGGAAGCAACGCAACATCGGCGTCCATATAGGCCAAAGGTTTTTGAGCACCGGGCACGAAGTCCTCGCGCGCGATCTCCCCCATCGCATCGATAATCCGGCGATCAGTAATGCCATTGGGGCGCACTTGCGATTCAACCATGGCCGCGCGGGCTGCGACAAAATTCAACATGTCAGTCCTGTCATGGGCCGGGCGCCGATCTTGGCGCTTCAGTTAGCCAATACATAAGTCCAAGTCCACGGGGCGGTTGTTTCACGGGCGTCGTTCGATTATAAGCCGCGGCCCAAGGCCTCGTGGCGGAGTGGTTACGCAGAGGACTGCAAATCCTTGCACCCCGGTTCGATTCCGGGCGAGGCCTCCATGTTTCCCGCAATTTATCACTTGCCGGACCGCTGCACGCCAAAGCCGAGACGGCGCGCGAGGGTGGGCCAGATGCGGTGCAACCAATAACCAAGCCACACTGTCAGCCGCCGCTGCATGCGCCGCGCCATCGGAAAGTCGATGGCAAGAATGGCAATCCCCAGGGGAATCATCCAGAGTCCAAACACCGGCAGAATACTGAACACGCCCCCGGCGATGAGCAGGAAACCGAGGGCGATCCGCACGAATGGATGACCTGGAACGGGGAATTTGCGGCCGGCAATGCTGATTTTTTTCATGTTCCAAAGCGCTAAGCTATTGTTTGGTCTTATATGTTGCAGTCTGCGTCAAATTTAAGGGGCGCCAGCGCCACACCGACATTATTCTTTTCCGAAGGGATTCGCTCTGCTATATGGCCCTCACATTCCCCGATAGCTCAGTTGGTAGAGCATTCGACTGTTAATCGAATGGTCGCTGGTTCGAGTCCAGCTCGGGGAGCCACTTCCAGGGAGCCTGACCATGGCCGGGAAGATCGTCTTTTACCACAACCCGCAGAGCCGCGCTGCGATAGCTCACTGGATGCTCGAAGAGGCGGGCGCCAAATACGAGCTTAGCCACATCGATTTTCAGAAGGGCGACCACAAGACGCCCGAATTCCTGGCCATCAATCCCATGGGCAAAATCCCGGTGATTGTGGTGGGAGGCACCGTCATCACCGAAGCTCCGGCGATCCTCGCCTGGCTTGCCGATGCCTATCCTAAAGCCGGTCTTGCCCCTCCTCCAGGTTCGCCCGAGCGCGGTACCTATTACCGCTGGCTGTTCTTCGGTGGAAGCTGCATCGAGCCCGCGATGGTCGATGAAATGTTCAAGCGCCCGCCGCCCGAGCGGAAGAGTGCTCTCGGTTGGGGCAGCTACAATGAAGTGATCGACACAATCGAGAAAGCGCTGCGGCCCGGGCCTTACTTGCTCGGAGATAAATTCACCGCCGCCGATGTATACATCGGATCGCAGTTGCTATGGGGCGGGATGTTCGGGGCGCCCCGGCTCAAGGAGAGCACGGCGATCAGCGCATACGTCGAGCGCTGCACCGCACGGCCCGCTTACCGCCGCACACAGGAGCCAACTCCATAAGTGGAATCGCAGCCCTTACCCTCCGCCGCAGGCATTACCGCCGCATATGCCGGAATCGATCCGGTATTTCTTGATACGCCGCTGGTGGAGTTGGCCATAGCCCAAGCCGAATTGGGCTGCAGGCTTCTTCTCAAGGTGGAGACGCTCAACCCGACGCGGGCCTTCAAGGGCCGTGGGACCGACTGGTTTTTGGCGAGCGCGCCTAAATCCGAGGCGGCATTGGTTACGGCGTCGGCAGGAAATTTCGGACAGGGGCTCGCCTATGCCGCGGTCAAGCGCGGGCGCAAAGCCATCGTCTTTGCCGCTACCACGGCGAACCCGATGAAAATTGCCGCCATGCGGCGGCTCGGCGCGAATGTCATCCTCAAGGGAGAGGATTTCGACGCGGCCAAGACGGAGGCCCGGGCTTTCGCCGCCAAGGGAGGGTTGGTCTTTGTGGAGGATGGCGCCCATGCCGCCATCGCCGAGGGCGCGGGTACCATCGCACTGGAAATCACCCGGCAACTGGAACGCCGCCGCGACACGCTCGACGCCATCCTGGTGCCGCTCGGCAATGGCGCGCTGCTTACCGGCATTGGGACGTGGATAAAGGCAGCGCTGCCCTCGTGCCGCGTAGTCGGAATCGTGGCGGAGGTTGCCCCTTCGATGTTGCTGTCATGGCAGCAGGGGAGCGCCATCGCCACTCCGAACGCACCCACAATCGCCGACGGCATCGCCGTGCGCGAGCCCGTGCCCTATGCGCTGCAATCCATGGCCACAACCGTCGATGAGGTATGGACCGTAAGCGAGACCTCGATCCTTGCCGCCATGCGGTTCGTCCACGAACATTGCGGTCTCGTCGTCGAGCCTGCCGGAGGCGCAGGATTGGCGGCCGTTCTGCAACACCGCGAAAAATTGCAAGGCATGACCGTCGCGACCGTTCTATGCGGCGGCAACCTCACGCAAGAGCAGATGAAGACGTATTTGGGCTGATGCGTGAGCGGCACATCGACCCTTGTGTTGACGACGATGTGATAAGGAACGCTCCATGCTTTATGATCTTGCAATTGCAGCGTCTGCTCTGTTCTGTGGTGCGGTGGTTTATGTTAGCGCGGTGGAGCATCTCTCGCGGCTGCGGCGGCCTAAGCCATGAGCGAAGCAGCATCTTCATCGCCTGAAGGCTCCTCCGTCAGGTTAGGGCTTAAAGAGAACTGGCGACAGTTCGCCCTGCTCGTTCTGATCAATGCTTTCGTCGGCGGCATGGTGGGGATCGAGCGCACGGTCGTGCCGCTTATCGGCTCGAAGGAGTTCGGCATCGTTTCGACGACACTCGTCGTCTCCTTCATCGTTAGCTTCGGCGTCGTAAAGGCCTTCGCGAATTTGGTCTCGGGTCAACTCGCCGATGCCTGGGGCCGGAAACGCGTTCTGGTCCTGGGCTGGCTCGTCGGCTTGCCAGTACCCTTCATCATCATCTGGGCGCCCAGTTGGGGATGGATCATCGCAGCCAATGCGCTGCTCGGCATCAACCAAGGGCTCGCATGGTCGATGACGGTGATCATGAAGGTCGATCTCGTCGGGCCGAGGTCGCGCGGCCTCGCCGTCGGCCTTAACGAGTTCGCCGGCTATCTAGCCGTCGGCGTAACGGCTTTCCTCACCGGCTATCTCGCCTCGCGATATGGGCTGCGCCCGGTGCCGATTTACCTTGGCATCGGTTATGCGGTGTTCGGCGCCGTGCTGTCGATTTTGCTCGTCCGTGATACACGCGGCCACGTCCGGCTGGAGGCCTCCGCGCATTCACGGCAATCCGCTCCGATCGGCTTCCGCGAGGTCTTCGCGCTAACCACATTCCGGGACCGCAATTTATTCGCCGCCTCGCAGGCCGGCCTCGTGAACAACCTCAATGACGGCATGAGCTGGGGGATATTTCCGCTATTCTTCGCCTCCTTCGGCCTTGGCATCGAGCGCATCGGCATCCTCAAGGCGATCTATCCCGCGACTTGGGGCATTCTGCAAATCGCCACCGGCCCCTTGAGCGACCGCTGGGGCCGCAAGGGCTTGATCGTCGCCGGCATGTGGGTGCAAGCGGCCGGCCTGTTCCTTACCGCGGCCACGCGGCAATTCGAATGGTGGCTCGTCGGCAGCCTTCTTCTCGGCCTCGGTACGGCGATGGTCTATCCGAGCCTGATCGCCGCCGTCTCCGACGCTTCGCACCCGGCCTGGCGCGCTCGCTCGCTCAGTGTCTATCGATTCTGGCGCGATCTCGGCTATGCGATCGGCGCACTCTCCGCGGGCCTTATCGCCGATAGGTTCGGACTTCCATGGGCCATCACTTCGATTGCCGCGCTGACATTTCTCTCAGGCGCGGTGTTTTGGTGGCTCGGCGAAGAAACCCACAAATCAATTGCAGCTTCCAAACTCCCAGGAGAACAGGCGTGAGCAGGCGCGGCGATGACCCGGAATTCAGGAACCCCGCCCGGGCTGCTTGACCACGGCCGGTTCCCCCGGTCCGCATCGGGACGGCCCCTCGTTTTTGCGCCACAATTTGCCTGTGATTTGACAGAACTGGCGGAATCGAGGAGACGGCGATGAAGGCTCTGAAGGCGGTTATCATGGCGGGCGCGATGTTCGCTTGGCTGCCTATGGCGCAAGCCAAGACCATGGCGCTTCTTGTCGGCGTCGCCGACTACAACACCGCATCCGGCATCACCGACCTGCACGGGCCCCGCAACGATGTCTCCATCATGTGGCGGGCGCTCAAATCTCGCGATGTGAAACCTGAAGACATGACCGTGCTGACTGACGCCTTGCCGGTGGGTGTGGATTATCCCGTGGCCAAGGGGCTCGCTGAAGGCGCCATCATCCTCGCGGAACTCGACCGCATTGCCCGCGAGGCCCAACGCGGAGATACGGTGATTTTCTATTATTCCGGTCATGGCACTCGCCAGCCCGCCCCTCCCAACCGCGAGGATGACGAACCCGAGGCCGACGGCATGGATCAGGTTCTGCTGCCCTCCGATGTGGGCAAATACGATCCGATCAAAATGACGCTCAGCAACGCCATCGTCGACAATACGCTGGGCGACAAGATCACGGCGATCCGCGCCAAGGGGGCCTTCGTCTGGGCCATCGTCGACGCCTGTCATTCGGGCACAGTGACGCGCGGCGAAGATGTGACTCGCTCCGTCGATCCCGCGTCTCTCGGCATTCCCGAGCAAGCTCCCGCGCAGACCACGCGCGGCGGTGACCGCAGGGGCACACTCCGCGCTTCGCATGTTCAAGGCGAAGGCGGCCTCGTAGGATTCTATGCGGTCGAATCCTACGATCTGGCCATTGAACGCGCCTTTCCCGGCTATAATCTGCCGATGGTGGGAGACGGCAAGACCCAACGCATGGGTGTTTTCACCTATCTGCTGCACCGCGCGCTTACCCGCAATACGGCGGCGACCTACCGCGATCTCGCCCAGCAAATCGTCGCCGACCTGAACGGCGACCGCACCGGCGGCAAGGTGCCGCCCCCCGTGTTCGATGGCGACCTCGACGCCGATGTGCCCGGCAGCAATGGAGCCCGCTTGCCCAACTCCGTGACCGGCATCGTCGCCCACGGCAAGATCGAATTCCCCGCCGGAGCACTCCATGGTTTCGACGTGGGAGCGAGGCTTGCCCTCTACGCTCCGGGCAAACCAGAGAACGCCATAGGCCATGCCGATATAAGCGAGGCCACCGCCGTCACCAGCATGGCCAATGCCATCGACTGGGAGCAAGGCGCCGACCAGCCCCGCACGATCCTGGCACGGGTCGAGGAACCGGCCATCAATTTCCGCTTCGTGGTGTCGCCTCCCCCGGCGGCGGATTTTTCCAGCGCTGCCGAAAAAGACCTGGTGACAGCATCGGTCAATTCCCTTTTCAAGGATGACGCCGCGAAGCTCGGCGTTGAACTCGGCGATCCCGCCAATCCCGACGCCGACGTGATGTTCCGTGTAAAGAACAATCGCCTGTGGGTGGTCCGTTCGGACCGGCCATGGGTAACGGCGGCGGGGGCCTACGACGAAACGCCCAGCCTTGCGCTGGCCGATGATCCGGAACGGTTTGGCTCCGGCCTCAAAAATGCCGTCTGGAGTCTGGCGCGCGCCGCCAAACTGCTGCGCGTCACATCGGCGCTTGAGGGGGGCGCCGAGAGCGGCGACGGCCTGACAATGACCGCCACCATTTCGAAAGTGCCCGGTCAAGATCCCAAGGGCGCCTGCGCCGGCAATGAAGCGCCGCCCAATGCCCAGTCTGTGCCGCTTGAGCCCCTCTTGCCGGCGGCGGCCGGCAATTGCAGTTTCGTCACCATTCAGGTGAAGAATGACGGCGACCTCGATTATTATGTATCGGGCTTCTACGTCGACTCCCTCGGCGGCATCGCGGCCATTCCCGCCAGCGTCACAAAAACCGGTTGCGTGAGAACCTTGCCGGCGGGCAGCAGCAAAGCCCTGAGCTTCCGCTTCTGGATCGACACCTGGGACGAGAAAGCGGGCAAGCCGTCCTCGACGGGCGCGGAGAACTTTGTCGTCCTGGCGATCCCTAAGGGCGATGCGCGCGAGCCGCCGAGGCTTTGCGCCCTGACCCAGCCCACGCTTGCCACCATGCAGCAGACCCGCGATGTGGATTTTGGCGGGACGCGCGGCAGTGGCAACAAGCTCGCGACCCTGATCGGCAGCGTCGAAGGCAGCTCGACCCGCGGCGTTAGCGCCACCCCCGACGATGACGGTTCAAAAATGACCGGCCGCCTCTTTATTTTCGACGTGAAGCCTTGACCCTTCGAGGCTCGCGGTTCCCGCGAGCACCTCAGGGTTAGGAACACACGAAATCCTCATGCTGTGAGGTGCTTTGCCG
>JBOHKD010000003.1:0-21989 GCA_050728895.1 Aestuariivirga sp. | reverse complement strand
GGAAAACGGCACGATCAGGCTCACGCCAAAGGCGGCGCGCGCTCTGATTAAGGGGGCGCTGACCGGGGCGGGAACCTCGGCAGGCAATGCTACCTATTTCACCGATGCCATTCTCGACACGGAATTAAGCGGGCTTTCCGGCCACGGTTTCTATTGGCTGCAATATTATTGCGAGCATGTGAAAAGCGGCAAGGTGGACGGCCGTGCCAGGCCCAAGGTCAAAAAGGTCTCGACGGTTGCCTTCCGGGTCGATGCGAAAAAGGGCTTTGCCCATCCGGCAATCGAGGCGGGATTCGCCAAGCTCATTCCGGCGGCCAAAAAGCATGGCCTTGCGGGCATGGCGGTTCACAATTCCTATAACGCGGCGACCCTTGGCTATCATACGGGCTATCTGGCAAAACACGGGTTGGTGGCCTTCGGCTTCACCAATTCGACCCCGGCGATAGCACCCGTGGGCGGGCAAAAGCCGGTAATCGGCACCAACCCCATGTCCTTTGCCGTGCCCGGCAAGGCCGGCAAAATCGCCTTTCTCATCGATCAATCCTCCTCCGCTATCGCCTGGACTGCGGTCAAGCGTGCGGCCGAGGGGGGCAGGGCCATTCCGCTCGGCTGGGCGCTCGATGCGCAAGGCAAGCCCACCACCGATCCCAGGCTGGGCCTTGCAGGCTCGATGGCGCCCGCTGGGGGCTACAAGGGGTTTGGCCAGGGGCTCATCGTCGAGGTAATGTGCGCGGCGCTTGCCGGTGCCAACCGGGGTCCGCAAATGGGGTCCTTCATGGAGAATGACGGCAAGCCGATTGGCTGCGGCCAGTTTTTCATCGCTATCGAGCCGCAAGCCTTCTCCGGCGGCGCCTTCGTCAAACAGGTAAAGGCGCTGGCGAAATCCGTAACCTCCCAGGAAGGTGCCCGCCTTCCCAATTCGAGGCGGGAGGCCAACCAGAAACGTTTGGCCAAGGAAGGCCTGCCGATCGACGCCGCACTTTATGAACGTTTGAAGAGCTTCGCCTGATATGCCCGAGCAATTCCCCGCCCTGTTCAAGCCGCTGCAACTCCGCCACAAGAGCTTGCGCAATCGCATCGTCTTCGGCGCCCACACGGCCAACATGGCGGAAATGGGCCTGCCCGGCGAGCGCCATCGCGGCTATTATGAGGAACGCGCCCGGGGTGGTGCCGCCATGATCGTGGTGGAACCCGTGCCGGTACACCGCACCGCGGTTCTGACGCGCGGCAATTTCCGCCATTCCACCGACGAGATAATCCCCCATTTTCGCAAGATCACCGATGCGGTCCATGCCCATGGCGCGGTCATCTGCCACCAACTTTATCACGTGGGCCAGCACGGCGATTTCGATAATTCCTACGAGCCCAACTGGTCGCCCTCGGGGGGTCCATCCTTCCACGATTCGGACGGCAGCCACGCGATGACCGAGGCCGAGATCGAGGAGATCATCGAAGGTTTCGTGGCTGCCGCGCGGCGCGCCAAGGAATCGGGTTTCGACGGCATCGAACTCTTCGCTGCCTACAATGCCATCATCGATCAGTTCTGGCTGCCGTTCAATAACCGGCGCGACGATAGATGGGGCGGCTCCTTCGACAATCGCATGCGCTTTTCGCGCACCATCATGGAACGCATCCGCAAGATGGCGGGCGAGGATTTCATCATCGGGCTTGCTGTCAGCCAGGATCCCGATGTCGAAGCGTCGCTGAATCTCGATGCGCTGCAGGAAATCGTCGCCTGGCACGACGAACGGCAGCTCATGGATTATGTGACCTGCGGCACGGGCAGCTATTTCGACTTCACCGAGATCGTTCCGAATGCATTTTTCGCCGACAAGCTCGGAGTGCCCTACGCCGAGGCGCTGAAGAAGGTTGTCCGGCACGCGAAGGTACAGGCCGAAGGCCACATTCGTACCCCGGAGAACGCAAATTACGTGATCGCCGCCGGCCAGGCCGATATGGTGTCGATCGTGCGCGGGCAGATCGCCGATCCGCATCTTGCCAACAAGGCCCGCGAGGGACGGCCGGAGGATGTAAGGCCGTGCCTGTCGTGCAATCAAATGTGCTTGGGCCGGCGCATGCGCGATTACTGGATTTCCTGCCTCATCAACCCAAGTGCCGGGCGCGAGTTCGAATGGGGTGGCGACCGCTTCACACCGGCTTCGAAACCCAAGACCGTGCTGGTGGTGGGCGGAGGGGTTGCCGGCCTCGAAGCGGCGCGCGTTGCCGCCGAGCGCGGGCACCGCGTGACACTGGTTGAAGCCTCAGACAAGCTTGGCGGGCAGTTCCGCCTCGCCGGAATGCAGCCGCGGCGCGGGCAGATCATCGATTTTCTCGACTGGTATGAGCGGCAACTGGAAAAACTTCAGGTTCAGGTGAAGTTGAATTCACCCTGGGACGCCGCCGAGGTCGAAGCCTTTGGCGCGGATGAGGTCATTATCGCCACGGGATCGCAGCCAAGCGGTCAAGGCTTTCAGCGCGCGCTGCCGGAGCTCGACCGGCTTCCCGGCATCGAGCGCGGCAATGTCTGGAGTGCCGAGGATGTGATGGGGCGCACTGCAAGGCTGGGCAAGCGCGTGCTGGTCCTCGATGAAACGGCGAATTGGAAAGGCGGCGGCACGGCACTCCATCTCGCCGAAACAGGCCATGAGGTGACTGTCGTTACGCCGGCACCTGCGATGATGGTCGAGATGGCGCGCACCAGCGCCGATGTGCAGATGCGCATGCGATTGCGGCAGTTGGGCGTCAGGATTGTCACCGATGCCGCAATGCGCGAATGGCATGGCGACGGCGCCACAGTATTTTCTTTCGGCGGATCCGACGGACGCATACCTGCCGATTCACTGGTGATCGCCGCAACGAATGTTTCCGAACGTGAAATAGCCGATGAGCTGGGTGCCCAGGCAATCGGCGATGCGGTGGCGCCACGCACCGCCGTGATGGCGATCTACGAAGGCCGTAAACTGGCGATGCAACTGTGATTAAACAGATTGACGGAGTTTCCGATGTCCCTGCCGAAACGGCTTCTCGAAGGCTACGCCAATTTTCGCCAGGGGCGCTATGCATCCGAGGCGGAGCGCTACGCCGCGCTTGGTGAAGGCACGCAGAGGCCCTCGGTCATGATTATCGCGTGCTGCGATTCGCGGGCGGCACCCGAAACCATCTTCGATGCCGGTCCGGGCGAGATGTTCGTGGTCCGCAATGTGGCAAATCTGGTGCCGCCCTATACGCCCGATGGGGGCCATCACGCCACCAGCGCCGCGCTCGAATTCGCGGTGCTGTCGCTGGGAGTTTCGGACATTATTGTCATGGGCCATGGACGGTGCGGCGGTATCCGCGCCGCAATCCAGTCCGCAAGCCCGCTCAGTCACACGGATTTCATCGGAAGCTGGATGCGACCCATTAAGGATGTGGCGCTGAGCGTGCCGCAAGGGGAAAAACACGAGCATCTTGTCGAGCGGGCCTCGATCGAACATTCGATTGCGAACTTGCGCACCTTTCCCTGGATACGCATGAAGGAAAACCGCAAGGAGTTGTCGATCCACGGTGCATGGTTCGACATCGCCATGGGCGAGCTTCACGCCTATGACGAGAAAGCCTCGAACTGGCAGTTGATTACTTAATGCCCTTCTCTCCTCGCGGGAGCCGTTGCGAAATATGCCTTCTTCCGCCGTCAGGTGGGAATTACGGTGACAGTGCACTCAATTCGTGGGCCCTCACGCCGCCGCCCGCTTAAACCTGATCCCGCCATGTTTGCGTGAGCGCGGGGCAGGGCGGACCACCACATCCACGTCGCGTCCAAAGGCGGTCAGCATCAGCATCAGGCGCTCGATTGAGAAGCCCCGGAATTTTCCGCGCAGCAGGTTTGAGAGGTCCGGCTGTGCCGTGCCGGTGAGCGTTGCCGCTTTGGCTTGCGTGAGTTTCTTCTGCTTCATCAGCCGGGCGATCTCGCTCACAATCTCGACCTTGAGCAGAAGTTCATCGGCATTCTCCAGGCCTAGATCGGCAAAAATGTTGCCGCTGCCTTTTTCAAATTTCGGAAGCTTGCTCATGTCATCTCTCCTCTAAGGTGAAGTGGCGGTGCAGAGTTTCCGCTTCCTTCAGCCGTGCTGTGATCAGGTCCAACTCGTGTTTCGGCGTGGCAATGCCGGAACGGGATTTCTTCTGGAAGGCGTGAAGCACATAAACCGCCGTGGCGAACTTCACCGTATAAACCGCGCGGTAGGTGTTGCCGTCATGATCTTCAATAACTTCCAGAACACCGCGCCCGCCAAAACCCTTCAACGCCTTCACATGAGGCGCCTCGGTTCCCGTCTGCGCCATGTACAGCGCCACGCCGAATGCCGTCCGCACATCTTTCGGCATTGCTGAAATCGCCTTCTTTGCCGATCCGACAAAGTGGCAGGGCTTCACGGATTTCATGGTGGGATATTATAGTAATTCAACTATAAGTCAAGATGTTGCCTTAAGTTCCGATGCGCCCCAATATCACACTTCTCCGTCACCCCGGCGAAAGCCGGGGTCCATTTCTACCATGGATTCCAGTTTTCGCTGGAATGACGGAATTAGACAGTGTGCATTCGCGGTGAAAAAACGACTGCCGGAATGAGGTATCTAAATTTCACCCGCCCTGTATCCGGGGCAGGAGATAGATTTCCGCACCGGGAGGAAATTTCTCGCCCCAGCTATCGCGGAATATCTTGCCGTTGATCGAAACGGCAATGCCCCGCGCGATATGGGGTGCCATGGCGGGATATTGTTCCTCAAGCTTGCGGAACATCTCGCGAATTCCGTCCGCGTCGATTTCCACCGACGACGCTCCGCCCGCCGCCGGGCGCAGCGCGCCCCAGAGGTGGACTTCAACCATCAATGCCTTCTGGTGTCGTCGATAGCTTTCAAAATGCGCGGCGGCGACATGGGCACATGGGTCATGCGCACGCCCGCCGCATTCGACACGGCATTGCCGATCGCCGCCAGCGGCGGAACGATCGAGGTTTCGCCGACGCCCCGCACGCCATAGGGGTGATTGGGGTTGGGAATTTCGAGGATCACCGTGTCGATGAAGGGCAGATCGGAACAGACGGGTATGCGGTAATCGAGGAAGCCAGCGTTCTGCAAGCGGCCATCCTTGCCGTAAATATATTCCTCGTTGAGAGCCCAGCCGATGCCCTGCGCCGCGCCGCCCTGATATTGGCCTTCGACGTAGGTGGGATGCACGGCTTTGCCGGCATCCTGAATCACCGTGTAGCGCACAACGGCGGTCTTGCCGGTTTCGGGATCGACTTCCACGTCGCAGATGTGCGTGGCGAAAGAGACACCCGCACCGTCCGCCACGATTTCGTTGTGGCCGGCAATGGGACCCCCGGTGTTACCCGCGGCAGCGGCGATTTCCTTCAGCGACAGCGGAGCCAAATTGCCGCGCGCCTCGCCTTTAGCCTTGGCGTGGCCATCTTCCCAAACCACGTCGTCAACGGGAATTTCCCACATTTTGGCGGCCCGTTCGCGCAGCACCGCGATGGCGTTGCGGGCGGCAAAGATCGTTGCCATGCTGGAGGAGAAGGTGCCCCGGCTGCCGTCGGTCATGTCGTTGTGGCCAAGCGTGCCGGTATCGCCGATCACCGCCTTCACCTGTTCATAGGGGATGCCGAGTTCTTCCGCAGCGATCAGCGAGAGCGAGGCCCGCGAGCCGCCGACGTCGATGGTGCCGACAGTCAGCGTCACGGTGCCATCCACGCCCACGTTGATGTCGGTGCAGGTCTGGCCGCCAAAGTTGAACCAGAAGCCGCAAGCCATGCCGCGTCCCTGATTCTTGCCCAGCGGCGCCTTCATGTGCGGATGGTTTTTCGCCGCTTCGAGCGTCGGCCCAATGCCGATCGGTCCATAGACCGGCCCGTAAGAAGACTTGGTGCCTTGTTTGGCCGCGTTCTTGAGACGGAACTCGACAGGGTCCATGCCGATCTTGTGGGCAAGTTCATCGACCGCGCTTTCAACGGCGAAGGCCGCCATCGGCGCCGAGGGCGCCCGATAGGCCGTCGTCTTCGGGCGGTTGACAACGACCTCGTAGCCTACCGTCTTGACGTTCTTAAGATCGTAACAGGCAAAGGATGTCATGGCGCCAAGCTCGGCCCAACTGCCGAGATAGGGGCCGCCGGAATAGCGCAGCGTTGCTTCCGCGGCGACGATGGTGCCGTCCTTCCTGGCGCCGATTTTGACGTCAATCGAGGTAGCACTGGCGGGGCCCGAAGCGCGGAAAACCTCGTCGCGGGTCATCACCAGTTTTACCGGCCGGTTGGCCTTGCGCGACAAGGCGAGCGCCATGGGTTCGGACCACACATGCGTCTTGCCGCCGAAGCCGCCGCCGATTTCGGAAGCCGTGACGCGGAGCTTGGATACATCCATTCCCAGAAGCTGGGCGCACTGGTTGCGATAGACGAAATGTCCCTGGGTGCAGACCCAGAGTTCGCCCTGGCCGTCGGGACCGACGCTGGCGAGGCAGGCGTGCGGCTCGATATAGCCCTGATGCGTCTGCTCGGTCTTGTAGGAGCGCGACACGATGACATCGGCGTCCTTAAAGCCCGCCTCGACATCGCCGTGACCGAATTCGGTGCGCTTGGCGATGTTGGAGGCTTTTTTCGGCTTGGGCTCCACTCCCTCCGTGAACATTTTGGAATGGAGCACCGGGGCCGAAGGCTTGATCGCCTCGTCCACGTCGGTCACGTGTGCCAGGATTTCGTAATCGACCTTGATAAGCTTCAGGGCTTCCCGCGCCGTCTTCGCGTCGATGGCGGCGACGGCGGCGACGGCATGGCCGTCATAAAAGGCCGTGGTGCGGGCCATGCAGTTTTCGAGGATGTCGAACATGCCCTGGTCGCCGTCGGTCAGGTCGGGCAAGTCGGCAGCGGTCACCACCGCTTTCACGCCGGCAAGCTTTTCGGCCTTCGACACATCGATCTTTCTGATGCGGGCGTGGGCATGGGGCGAGCGCAGGATGCGGCCCACGAGCTGGCCGGGGGCGGAGGCATCGGCGCCATATTTGGCGCGGCCTGTCACCTTGTCGATGCCGTCGGGGCGCAAGGGCCGTGTTCCCACGGATTTGAATTTCTGGTTGGTGAAGCTGGTGTCGAGGGACATGGATCAGGCTCCTCTCATCTCCTTGGCGGCGTCCTGGACGGCGCGCACAATTTTGTCGTAGCCGGTGCAGCGGCAGAGATTGCCGGCCAGCCCGAAGCGGATTTCCTCTTCGTTTGGATCGGGGTTCCTGTCGAGCAACGCGCGCGCCGCGATCAGAAAGCCCGGCGTGCAAATGCCGCACTGGAGGGCGGCATGCTCGATGAACTTGCGCTGCAGCGGATGCAGCTTGTCGCCCTTGGCCATGCCTTCGACGGTTTCGATCTCGTGGCCTTCGGCTTCGGCGCCGAGTACCAGGCAGGAGCAGACCAGGCGGCCGTCGATGGTGACGCTACAGGCGCCGCAATCGCCGGTGCCGCAGCCCTCCTTCGCGCCGGTCAGCCCCATGCGGTTGCGCAATGCATCGAGCAGCGTTTCATCGGCCTCGCAAATGAAATCGACATGATCGCCATTGACGATGCTTGAAACCTTGACGGACATTATTTCCCTCCCGCGCGGCCGTAGGCGATTCTGGCGGCTCGCCTGGCGAGAACGGCGGCAACCTTGGTCCGGAATTCGATGGTGCCGCGCTTGTCGTCGATGGGACGGCAGGCGGCGGAGCAGGCATCTCCCAGCCTCTCAAGCGCCGCATCGTCGAGGCTGGTTCCGACGATTGCTTTTGCGGCATCCGCCACCAGCAGCACGGTCGGAGCCACGGCGCCGAGCGAGACGCGGGCATCCTTCACCAAACCCTTCGCATCAAGCGTGAGGCTGATGCCACAGCTTACCACGGCAATATCCATTTCGGTGCGCGGAATGAAGCGCAAATACGCATCGCCCGAACGGGTGGCACGCTTCGGCAGCAGGATCGCTTCGACGATCTCGCCTCTCTTGAGGGATGTTTTGCCGGGGCCCACTGCCACCGCCGCGACGGGAATGGTGCGCTTGCCCTTGGGCCCTGCGATTTTCGCCGTGGCATTGGCGGCGACCATGGCGGGAACGCTGTCGGCGGCGGGGCCGGCATTGCACATATTGCCGGCGATGGTGCAGCGGCCCTGAACCTGCTTGGAGCCGATCAGATTGGCGGCCTCGACCACTCCGGGCCAGGCTTTGACAAGCGCCTTGTTCTCCCCCAGTTCGGCACAGGAAACAGCGGCGCCGATGGTCCAGCCACTTGCGGTTTTCTTCACCTCGCGCATCGCCTTGATGCGTTTGATATCGACCACCAGATCGGGCTCGATGAAGCCGCCCTTCATGCGGACGAGAAGATCCGATCCGCCGGCCAGCACAAATGCGCTCCCCCTGGCCTTGGCGAGTAAGGCCACGGCCGCCGGGGTGGTTTTGGGTGCTTCGTATCGCATCATGTCACCTGTTGTGGATTGCCGGTTCTTTTGAGCCAAGGAGGCAGGTCAGGTCAATGGGCGCGGACCGCATTGGCCCATGACGATTGCGCGGTAATGGAACCGCCTTCCCGCACTCGAATTTTTGCAATTCTGCATTGACAGCGCTTGGATTTTTGGCGGACAGTAACCGCCAGGGCATAGTTTGATAGGTGCCCAATAACAGCGAGGGAGCAATGACCAGGATGTCTACTTGGAGATCTGCCGCGTTTGCCGCTACGGCGGTGCGGCCACGTTTCTGACACCCCTATCCGCCCAGGCGGTCGAGTCGAACGATCCCATAAAGATCGTCTTGTTCGACTGGACCAGCGTCAATCTCAACGCCAAGATTCTCGGCGGGGTTCTGGAGAAGCTCGGCTACACCGTCGAGTATCCAACCGGCGACTATCTTTCCAGCCTGACGACCAGCCTCACCAACGGCGATGTGACATTGGGTGTGGAATACTGGGACACCACGGCGGGCGAGGCCATGAAGGCCTCCGAAGCAACCGGCCAGACTGAACGGCTTGGCACGCTGGGGCCAAAGGCCAAGGAAGAATGGTGGTATCCTCTCTACATGAAGGAAAAGTGCCCGGGCCTGCCCAATTGGGAAGCGCTCAAGGATCCCAAATGCGCCGAGGCGTTTTCAACCGCCGAAACGGCGCCCAAGGGCCGCTATCTCGGTGGTCCGGTAACCTGGGAAGGCTTTGACGACGAGCGCGTGGTAGCCCTTGACCTGCCGTTCACAGTAATTCACGCTGGGACGGACGCTGCGATGTTCGCCGAGCTTGATTCTGCCTATCAGCGCAAGGCACCGGTTATGCTCTGGGTCTATTCCCCGCATTGGGCGCCCGCGAAGTATGAAGGCGAGTGGGTCGAGTTCCCGCAGTACACCGCGGAGTGCTACGAAGATCCCAAATGGGGCATCAATCCTGACAAGGCCCATGATTGCGGCAAGCCATTTGGAGAAATATGGAAGTTTGCCTGGGGTGGAATGAAGGATAAGTGGCCCGTCGCCTACAAGGTCGCCAAGGCCTACCAGATTGACGTCGCCGACCTGAACGAGCTGTCGGGTGAAGTAGATCTTCAGGGCAAATCGATCGAGGATGTCGCGGCCGCCTGGATTACCGCCAACGAGGCAACGTGGAAGGCGTGGGCGGAATAAGCCGTCACCCAGGACGGTTTCCATGAACACGAACACATCGGGCGTTGAAATTCAGCGCCCGATCAAGCTTTCTTGCCGCAATTTGTGGAAGGTGTTTGGCGCCAACGACGTTGAATTCCTGCGCGCCCGCGATGGCACGGCAACGGCCGCCGAACTCGACGCCGCCTCGCTCATCGGGGCGGTAAGGGGTGCCGCACTGGATGTGCGCGAAGGCGAAATCTTTATCGTGATGGGACTCTCGGGTTCCGGCAAGTCGACACTCGTGCGCTGTCTCTCGCGCCTCATAGAACCTTCGGCCGGCGAGCTTAATTTCAATGGCAAGGATTTGCTGAAGGCGACTGAAGCCGAACTCATCGACATCAGGCGGCACAAAATGGGCATGGTGTTCCAGCACTTCGCCCTTCTGCCTCACCTCACGGTGCTGGAGAACGTGGCTTTTCCCCTGTCTATCCAGGGTATAGATCGGCAGGCGCGCGCGGCCCGTGCTCACCAGATGATCGATCTGGTCGGCCTCACTGGGCGCGAACGGCATTTTCCGGCTGAACTTTCAGGCGGCCAGCAACAGCGGGTGGGCATCGCCCGCTCACTCGCAGTCGAGCCGGAAATCTGGTTTCTCGATGAACCGTTTTCAGCACTCGATCCCCTCATCCGGCGGGAAATGCAGACGGAGTTGATGCGGCTGCAAGGCGTGCTGAAGAAAACTATTGTCTTCATCACCCATGATTTCGATGAAGCGATCCGGCTGGCCGACCGCATTGCCATCATGAAGGATGGCGAGATCATCCAGATTGGAACGCCGGAAGATCTGGTCCTCAATCCGGCCACGAACTATGTGGCTGAATTCACCCGCGATGTGAACCGCGCCAAGGTGCTGTCGGCGCGAAGCCTGATGGTGCCGGCAACGGCCAAGACCGCCGGGTTCAAGAAGATTGCCGCATCGGCCAAGATCGCCAGCTTCTCGGCTGACATTATCGATTCGCGCCTACCCTTCGCCGTGACTGGCGGCGATGGCGAGGTGATCGGCGAAATCACTTCGCGCGCCGTGATCGAACTGCTCTCGGGCAAGGATCGGGGAGTTGGCACATGAGTGACATGGCGCCGCCCTCGATAAAATCGCAGTTCAGGGTGGGCCTGGGCCAGATCGCTGTGGCCGGTGCATTTGCAATAGCGTTGCTGATCATGCTGTTTCCAGCGGTCTTCTCGGCTCTTGCTCAATATCCCGATGGGCTGATCGTTCCGTTCAAGGAATGGATCGCCGCCATTATGGCGTGGATCAAGACGAATTTTACATGGGCAACCCGCGCTGTGGCGGCCGCCATCGATGTGCCCTTGCGCTTCACCATGAACCTGCTGGCGAAGGGGTTCAAATTCGGCAGCGGCGAGGCGGCATGGACACTGCCCCGCCTGTCGTGGCTCGGCGTTTCATTGGTCATGGCCTGGCTCGGTTATCTCTATGGGGGACGCCGGCTTGCGGCGCTATGCGGCTTCGGTTTCCTGGCGCTCGCCATTTTCGGCGTGTGGGACAATTCCATGCTGACCCTGGCGCTCATCGTCATTTGCGTGCCCTTCTGCGTGGCCGCGGGATTGCTGCTTGGCATCTGGGGACATTTTTCGCCGCGCTTCAATCAATGGCTGATTCTGCCGGGCCTCGATCTGATGCAGACCATACCGACCTTTGCCTATCTCATTCCAATGTTGCTGCTCTTTGGCGCCAGCCCCGTGTCGGCGCTGCTTGCGACCGCCCTCTTCTCCACGCCGCCCATGGTGCGTGCAACCGTGCTCGGCCTCAACAAGGTGCCGCAGGAGATCAAGGATTTTGCCGACATGGCGGGCTGCACGAAGGCGCAGAAGCTGTGGCGTGTGCTGATACCCTCGGCCAAGCCCTCGCTGATGATCGGGGTCAACCAGGTCATCATGCTGGCGCTCAACATGGTCATCATCTCTTCGATGATCGGAGCGGGTGGATTGGGTTATGATGTGCTGCTGGCGCTCCGATCGCTTAAAATCGGCCAGGCCATGGAAGCGGGACTCGCCATCGTCATCATCGCGGTGGTGCTCGACAGGCTGAGCCAGGCTATCGCGCGGAAGCGGCCGGATGCGATTCCAGCCAATAGTCTTGTTTCACGCCATGGCAATTTGCTGTTGGCCGTGATGGTGCTCGCCGCGACGACCGCACTCGGCACGCTCGTGCCGGGACTAAACAGGCTGCCCCCGTCCCTGACGGTGACCACCGCGCCCTATTGGAAAACGGGGGTGGACTGGATCACGCTTAACTACTTCGATGCCATCGAAGCCATGCGGGTCTTTGTCCTGCTCAACCTGCTCAACCCGCTGCGGTCCGCCTTCGAGGCATTGCCGTGGTTCGGCGTCATGCTGGTGCTAACCGCCCTTGGATGGCGGCTTGGCGGCTGGGGTCTTGCCCTCGTTGTCGCGGTTCTCACCGCTTTCTGCGCCGTCACGGGGCTGTGGCTTCCGGCAATGCAGACCCTTTACCTCTGCGGAGCATCCGCCCTCATCGCGGCGATTCTGGGAATACCGATTGGCCTGTGGGCTTCGCGCAGCGACCGCGTTGCCGCCGTTGTCACGCCGATCATCGATACGCTGCAGACAATCCCATCTTTTTGCTTCATCATTCCCGTGGTCATGCTGTTTCGCGTCGGCGATGTTACGGCGATGATTGCCACCGTCGCCTTTGCCATCGTGCCCGCCATTCGTTACACCAATCATGGAATACGGCAGGTGCCACACCAGCTGATCGAAGCGGGCATCGTTTCGGGCTGCACAAAGTGGCAGTTGTTCCGCCGCGTGCAGCTCCCCGTCGCCATGCCGGAGATCATGCTGGGGATCAACCAGACGATCCTCCTGTCGCTCAGCATGATCATCATCGCCGCCATGGTGGGCACGCGCGATTTGGGCCAGGAAATCTTCAAGGCCTTGTCAAAGGCCGATGCCGGACGCGGTATCGTCGCAGGGCTCGTCATCGCTTTCATCGGCATTATCGCCGACCGCCTGATCACGGCATGGGTCAACCGGATGCGTGAAAGAAGGGGACTGGCATGACGGTTCCAGCAGAGGATCGGGTGCGTGGCCTGCCATTGTGGCGGAGCTTGACGAGTGTCACCCCGCTGAAGGGCGGCGTTAGCAATGCGAGTTTCACCGTTGTGGATTCATCGGGCAAATATGTGGCCCGCGTGGGCGAGGACTATCCCTACCATCAGGTATCGCGCCAACGCGAAGGCATAGCGTCCCGCGCCGCCTTCGAGGCGGGATTGTCGCCGGAAGTCGTCTATGCGGAGCCTGGCATCATGGTGGTGCGTTACCTGGAAGCCCGGACCTACAAGGAAGCCGGTGTCAGGGCCAACGCCTTACGTTGCGTCGAAATCGTCAAGCACTGCCATCATGACATGGGCAAGCGCATCTCGGGCGAAGCAGCGATCTTTTGGGTTTTTCAGATTCTCCGCGATTATGCCCACACGCTGAAGAAAGGCAACCACCGGCATGTACCCGATCTTCCGCGCTGGATGGCGATCGCCGACGCGCTTGAGGCGGCGCAGGTGCCGCTCCCCATCGTCTTCGGTCATCACGATTTGTTGCCCGCCAATTTCATGGATGACGGCAAGCGTTTGTGGCTCATCGATTGGGAGTACGGCGCCTTCGGCACGGCGATGTTCGATCTCGCCAATATCGCTTCGAATAGTTCCTTCGAAGCGGCGGCTGAGACCCAAATTCTCGAGAGCTATTTCGGCCGAACGCCGGATCAAGCATGCTTGCGGGCCTTCTACGCCATGAAGGCCGCAAGCGCGCTCCGCGAAGCCATGTGGGGCATGGTATCGGAACTGCATCTCAATGCGCCGGGCGTCGATTATATCGCCTATGCGGCGGAATATCTGACCCGTTTCGAGCGCGTCCACGAGGACTTTAAAAGCAAATTCGGAAAGTCATGACAGCGCTCCCCGCGCAGGCCCAATTCGTCGTCATTGGTGGCGGCATCATCGGCTGCTCCACGGCCTATCATCTGGCGCGCGATCACAAGGCGGATGTGGTTCTCTTGGAACAGAACAAGCTTACATCGGGCTCGACCTGGCATGCGGCAGGCCTCGTCGGGCAATTGCGTTCCTCGGCCTCGATCACCCAGGTGCTGAAATATTCCGTCGATCTCTATAAGAAACTCGGCGCGGAAACCGGTCTCGAAACCGGCTGGAAGATGACGGGCTGCCTGCGCCTTGCCACCACGGAGGACCGCTGGACCGAATACAAGCGGCTTGCCACCACGGCGCAAAGTTTCGGCATGGAGATGCATCTCATCTCGCCCGCCGATGTCAAGAAGATGTGGCCGCTGATGAATGTCACCGATCTGGTGGGCGCGAGCTGGCTGCCAACCGACGGTCAGGCATCGCCCAGCGATATCACGCAGGCGCTCGCCAAGGGTGCCCGTATGTATGGTGCAAAAATCATCGAGGGCGCGCGCGTTACCGGCTTCGATATGGCGGAAGGCCGGGTGAGAGCGGTTCGCACCACGCATGGCAGCATTGCATGCGAGGCGGTGATCAATTGCGCTGGCCAATGGGCGCGGCAGATCGGCGTCATGGCCGGCGTCAGCGTACCGCTGCAGCCCGTCAAGCATCAATACATCATCACGGAAAGGCTTGATGGCTTGGCGTCCGATGCGGCGACGGTGCGCGATCCCGACCGGCGCACCTATTTCAAGGAGGAGGTGGGTGGACTGGTTTTCGGCGGTTATGAGCCCGATCCCATTGCCTGGACGCAAGGCGATGTGCCGGACAATTTTGAATTCCAACTATTCGAGGATGACTGGGACCATTTCGAACAGCATATGAGCCAAGCACTGGCGCGGGTTCCCGCCCTTGAGACCACCGGCATCAAGAAGATGATCCATGGGCCGGAAAGCTTCACCCCCGATGGCAATTTCATTCTGGGCAAGGCAGTTGAATGCAAGAATTTTTATGTGGGCGCGGGTTTCAACGCCTTCGGCATTGCAAGCGGCGGCGGGGCGGGCTGGGTGCTGGCGCAGTGGGCGGCCTCCGGCGAGGCGCCGATGGATTTATGGGTGGTCGATATCCGCCGCTTCTCGGAGCTTCATAAGGACCGCGCCTGGGTTTGCGACCGCACGCTCGAAGCCTATGGCAAGCATTACACCATCGGTTTCCCGCATGAGGAATATAAAAGCGGAAGGCCGCGCATCGTCTCGCCGCTCTACGAACGGCTGAAAAAACGCAACGCCTGTTTCGGCTCGAAGCTCGGCTGGGAGAGGCCGAACTGGTTTGCACCCAAGGGCGTTGCCCCAGAAGACATTTACTCCATGGGGCGGCAGAACTGGTTTGAAGCCGTGGGCGAGGAACACAAGGCGGTGCGCGAGCGCGCCGGATTGTTCGATCAATCCTCCTTCGCGAAATATGAACTCACGGGCAAGGACGCAGGCGAGGCGCTGTCGTGGATTTGCGCTAACAATGTCGCGCGCGCGCCCGGCAAGCTTACCTACACGCAAATACTGAACTCACGCGGCGGCATCGAATGCGATTTGACGGTCGCGCGGCTGGTGGAAGACCGGTTCTATATCGTCACCGGTACCGGATTCCGCACCCATGATTTCGCCTGGATCGCCGATCACATCAAGCCGGGGCTCGCCGCCAGTTTGACCGACATCACGGAGGAATGGGGAACGCTCGCCGTCATGGGCCCAAAGTCGCGCGAGGTGATTCAAACAGTCACGGATGCCGACATGTCGAATGCCACTTTCAAGTTCGGCGACGCGCGAGAAATCACCATTGCCGGGCACAGGCTTTGGGCCTTGCGCGTCACCTATGTGGGCGAGCTTGGCTGGGAGCTGCACATTCCCATCGCCGCCATTGGCGAGGTCTTCGATGCGCTGATGGCGGCGGGCGAGCCGCAAGGCCTGAAGCCCACCGGATACCGGGCGCTCGAATCGCTGCGGCTGGAAAAGGGCTACCGCGCCTGGGGCGCCGACATCACGGCGAACGACACGCCATTTCATGCGGGCCTCGGCTGGGCCGTCAAGCTCAAATCCAACCAGGCGTTCCTCGGCCGCGCGGCTTGCGAGAAAATTTCCACCGCACCCCTGGCAAAAATGCTGGCGGGCTTCACCACAAAACGCGAAGACGTCGTGCTGCTGGGCCGCGAGACGATCCTGCGAAATGGCCAATTCGCGGGCTATCTCACCAGCGGCGGTTATGGCTATACGCTGGAAAAGCCCGTCGGATATGGCTATATCCGCAATCCGCAAGGGGTGAGCGAGGACTATATCCGCTCCGGGTCCTATGAACTGGTGGCCGCCAGGGAGAAAGTGAAAGCCATGGTCCATCTCGAGCCGCTTTACGATCCTGCCAATGCGCGGGTGAAGTCTTGAGTTTCCACGCCCCCCGGCCCATCTGAGGCCTCGTGAACATGGACGACCAGGGCATACGGCAGGCGCGCGAGATTCTCAGCGGAATGAAGCTGTTCTGGTGTCTCGATGACCGCGAGATCCTGCTGACGCGGATCGGCGGCCGTGGCAATCTCGCCTTCCGGGTCGATCATGCAGGAGAACAATATGTCCTGCACATTCCAGGCCAAGGCACAAAAGACGGCATCGACCACGGTCACGAGGCGAAGGCGGCCCGCGAAGCGGCGAAGGCGGGTGCCGGTCCCGACGTATTACACTTCGATCCCGCGACCGGTGTCATGGTCACGCGCTTGGTGGATGATGCGGTTGCCATGTCTGCGGAAAAATTCAAGTCGATTGCGGGTGCAGCGGGACGCGCCGGACTGGTGCTGCGCAAACTCCATGGGTCGGCGGCAAAGTTCGATTTCCGCTTCGAACCATTTTCGACGATCGAGGGCTATCTCAAGACGTTGGCGGCCAAGAGTGCCGATCTTCCGCCCGGCGCCTCCGATGTGATGCGTCAGGCGGAAACGGTACGCAAAGCCCTCAATGCCCGCCCCTTGCCTGTCGCTCCCTGTCACTGCGATCCTTTGTGCGAGAATTTTCTCGATACGGATAAGCGCATGTGGATCGTCGGCTGGGAACATTCCGGCATGGGCGATCCGCTATGGGACGTTGGCGGGCTCTTGGCCGATGGCCAGGTTACTTCCACGCAGGAAGAGGAACTGATCCAGGCCTATTTTGGCGGCGATCCGGCTCCCGCCGTGCGTGGCCGCATCATTGCCTACAAAGCCCTATGCGATCTTCTGTGGGCGTTGCGGGGGCTCCTCCTGCCTGCCGAAAAGACTCCGGCCGATACCGCCAAGCGATTCGAGCGCTGCCAGGAGCTGATGGCGCGTTCGGAATTTCAGTTCCATGTAGCGGCGGTGGCGAAAGGCTAACCCATCGTCTCAGGCGGGTTCATGGCCATAGTCATCGCGCGCCGCATCCGCCGTCACAACTCCCGCCGCAAGGTCGGCTTCGATCAATGAAGCCGCGCGTTGGCTGGGATCGCCAAAGCCGCCGCCGCCGGGAAGTTCGAGAACCAGGCTGTCGCCCGTGGCAATGACATGGATGCCTTTGTCGGGAAGCGGCTTGCCCGAACCCCGGCGCGCCGCGCCCTTTCGGCCCGGCTTGCCGCCGTCGCGTCCCAAAGCCGGATTATGAATGCGGTCGAAGGTCGCCGCCGAGATGGCGAAGGGCGCCGCCTCGCGGTTGGCGATTTCAATCGCCTGCGAAAGCCCGCCCCGCCATTGCCCGGCGCCGCCCGAGTCCGCGAGATACTCCTTGCGCTTGAAATAAAGCGGGCATTGCGTTTCGAGCACCTCCACGGGAATCGTGCCCACGCCGGATGGAAACGCCATCGTCGCCAGCCCATCCTTGCCCGGCCTGCCGCCAATGCCGCCAAGCCCCATGCCGATCACGCCAAAGTTTTTGGCCCTGGCCGTTTCCTCGGTCGGCACGCGGCCGTGGGCGCTGCTCAAGGCCAGAATCCAGATCGAGCCGGCACTTTCCGCTTGCACTTGGCCTGGAAGCGCTTGCGCCAGGCAGCCGAAGACGGCATCCGCCAGCATCTGGCCGATGACATGGCGCGCTGTTACCGGCGAGGGCCGGATCGGATCGACGCAGGTTCCCGCTTCCGTCACCAGATCGAAACACGACAGCGAACCGATGTTGTTGGGCACATGAGGTGCGATCACGGCCTTGAGGCCGAATACGGAATAGGCATGCGTGTAGGTGCGCGGTGAATTGATGCCAAAGATGGAGGCAGATGAGGAGCCGGTGAAATCTATGGTGATCCGGCCTTTTCCTATGGTGAGTTTTGCCTTGATGATAATCGGCTTCTCATAACCGTCGAGCGGCATCACATAAGACCATTCACCTTCCGGAAGTGCGCGGATCGCATCGCGGGCACCCTTCATGGAGCGGGAGAGAATGTGCTTCGCCAGGGGTTCGATCGAGGCGAGCTTGAACTCCCGCATCATCTCGAGCAGGCGGCGGGCGCCGGTATCGTTAGCGCCGATGAGAGAAAGCAGATCGCCCCGCACTTCCACCGGATGGCGCGAATTGGCAAGGATGATCGACAGCAATTCTTCGTTGAGCTTGCCCTGCTTCCTGATTTTTATGTGGGGAATGAGGGTTCCTTCCTCGAACGAGGAATTGGCTTTCGCCGACATGCCGACCCCGCCCACGTCGATCACATGGCAGGTCGAGGCGAAGAAGGCGACGAGCTTGCCGCCCAGAAACACCGGCGTTAGCACCACATAGTCGAAGAGATGACCGGTACCGAGCCAGGGATCGTTGGTGACATAGACATCACCGGGCTGCATCGAACTTTGCGGAAAGTGTTTGAAGAAGTGTGCCACCGCCGTGGCCATGGTGTTCACATGGCCGGGCGTTCCCGTCATCGCCTGGGCAATCATGTTGCCGTGGCGGTCATAGACCCCGGCGGAAAGATCGCCCGCCTCGCGGGTGATGGTGCCGAAGGCAATGCGGAGCAGGGCTTGGGCCTGTTCCTCGACCACGGCAATGAGCCGGTTCCACATGACCTGCGTGCGGATGGCGGAAAGTGCGGCCTGGCTCATTTCCGGCGCTCCATCACAATATAGCCGAGGCTGTTGATCGAGGCTTTGAAATTGGCGCTAACGATGGTGGAGGTTTCATCCTCGGCGATGATTGCCGGACCCTTGATACTGTTGCCCGGCTTCATAGCGAAGCGCCAGTAAACGGGAGCAGTCACCTGTTTGGCCAGAGCTGGATCATAGATTGTGCGGCGCGCCTTCGCCGGTAGGGAGGCTTTGGGCGAAGCCCTGGCGGCACGTTTTGGTTTCGTGGCCTTCGATGCGACCGTGACCGACCAGGTGATCGCTTCAGCCTCTTGATTGGGAATGCGGAGGCCATACACCTGTTCGTAGAGTCTCTCGAAATCCGCCTTCAGTTTGGCGCCATCCTTGGAGGTCAGTTGGCGGAGCGGAACATGCACGCGGATTTCATGGCCTTGGCCGACATAGCGGCAATCGGCGATGATTTGCACCAAGGCTTTGGTTTTGCCAAGCACGGGCTCCACCACGGCTTGCGCATCGCGCGTCATTTGGTTCAGCAAGCGGTTGACGCGGACAGGATCGAAGTGTTCGAGCGAGATGACGGCGCTCTTGGTGATTTCGTAAGCCACGGGCGCGCGGAGAAAGCCGATCGCCGAGCCCACGCCCGCGCCCTTCGGAACAATGATCGATGTCACTCCGATCTTCTCAGCTAGGCGGCAAGCATGAAGCGGAGCGCCGCCGCCGAAAGCGATCATGGTGCAAGCAGCGATATCGCGGCCCCGCTCAATGGCATGAACGCGAGCCGCACTCGCCATGTTTTCCTCGACGATCTCGGTGACGCCGGCGGCAGGCCAAAAACCTTTCAGGCCAAGCGTATCGCCGATCTTCGCCTGCAACGCCGCCTTGGCTCCCGCCTCGTCGAGTTTAATTTTACCACCGGCAAAATATGCCGGGTCGATCTTGCCCAAAACCAAATTGGCGTCGGTCACAGCGGGTTCCGTTCCGCCTCGGCCATAACATACCGGCCCCGGTGTTGAGCCTGCGCTGTCTGGTCCAACCGCTATGCGTCCCAGCTTGTCAACGCGGGCAATGGAGCCGCCGCCCGCGCCGATCTCGACCATCTCGATCACCGGAATGCGGACGGGAATACCGGAGCCTTTCATGTCGCGGTAAGCGCGGGCGATTTCGAATTTGCGGGCGCGTTCGGGCTTGCCCTCGGTCAAAATACAAATCTTCGCCGTAGTGCCGCCCATGTCGAACGACAAAACATTCGACAGCCCGCATTCGCCGGCGATTTCGCCAGCCAGAATGGCGCCGCCCGCGGGGCCCGACTCAACCAGGCGAATGGGAAAGCGCGCCGCCGTTTCGAGCGTGGTGAAGCCGCCGCCCGACATCATGAGGAAGAGCGGAGTCTTGAGACCCAATTCCCGCAACCGGTCGCTAAGGCGGTGCAAATAGCCCGCCATCAACGGCCGCACATAGGCGTTGGCGGCGGTGGTGGAGAAGCGCTCGAATTCGCGGATTTCCGGCGCCACCTCGCTGGAGATGCAAATGGTTACATGCGGGGCCAAAGTTTTCGCCAGAACCTCGCGCACATGGCGTTCATGCCCATCATGGGCGTAAGCATGGAGGAAGCCGATGGCCACGGCATTTACTTTTTCGCTCCTGAGTCTGGCAGCAAGTTCCGGTAGGCATGATTGGTCCAGAGGCACCAATACATCGCCATCGGCGGAAAGACGTTCACGAACTGTGAAGCGCAGCGGCCGGGGCACCAGCGGCACGGAGCGCTCGATCATCAGGTCATAATGATCGAAGCGTTTCTCATAGCCTTGTTCGAGAATATCGCGGAAGCCTTCCGTCGTGATGAAAGCGGTTTTGGCGCCCTTGCGCTCGATCAAGGCGTTGGTGGCGAGCGTCGTGCCGTGGATAAATACGCCGACATCGCCAGCTTGAAGACCGGATTGTTCGAGAACCAGGCCTATTCCCTCGATCACGCCGAGCTCGGGCGCATGGGTCGTGGTGAGAACCTTGACGCTCCAGCGCTTCTGGCTTGCTTCAAGCACAATATCGGTGAACGTGCCGCCGATATCGGCGGCGAGTTTGACGATCCCGGCCATGGTTCTATTGTGCAGAATTGCGCGAAATTGCAAGGTTCTCCGTGGAGACCTAGTAGGCCCGCGGTTCCGGCTGGCCGAGCGTGAAACCCGTGCCGTCGAGGCCATAGATGTCGGGCCTGAAGTTCACCGCGCCATCTTCCGTGG
This sequence comes from Aestuariivirga sp., assembly GCA_050728895.1. Lineage (GTDB taxonomy): Bacteria > Pseudomonadota > Alphaproteobacteria > Rhizobiales > Aestuariivirgaceae > Aestuariivirga. The sequence goes on along the minus strand of JBOHKD010000003.1, from coordinate 1,098 downwards.
CCCAGGCGGTGAGATACATGATGCGCACATCGGGCGGATTGTTCACCTTCATCTCGAAAGGAGACTGGCTGGCGGTAAGCATCGCATAGCGGGTATCGTCGAAGCCGTCCTGGTGATTGAGGATCCAGTTGACCACGGTGTGGACCTGGTCGATGCGGACACAACCCGAACTTTCATAACGCGCGTTACCGTCGAACAGTTCGCGATGCGGCGTGTCGTGCATATAGACCATGTGCGTGTTGGGGAAGTTGATCTTCACCGTGGCCAGCGCATTGTGCTCGCCGGGCTCTTGCCGGAAGAAGTAACGGTCGGCGGGGGTGTTTAGCCAATCGATCGTTGCAGGATCGATCTCAGGTCCGTCAACGCCGTCGAACACGCGAATTTGCATCTGTTCGAGATAGGTGGGGTCCTCGAGATATTTGGGAACGATGTCGCGCTCGACGATGGAAGCCGGCACCTTCCAATAGGGATTGAAAACAATATCACTCACCTTGCTCACGAGAGCGGGGCTGGGGCGATCAAGCTTGCCCGCGACGATGTTGTGACGCGAGAAAACCCGGCCCCCTTCGACCGTTTCGAGCTGTGCCGAGGGAATGTTCACAAGAATATAGCGGGATCCCAACCCTTGCGCGTACGTTACAATCCGCGACCAATTTTCATGCAAGGTGAAGAGCCGGGCTTCGGCGGTGATGTTGAGCTCCGCCAAGGTGCGTTCGCCCACCGTGCCGGTTGGCGCAACGCCGTGATTGGTCTGAAAAGCCTGAACGGCGGCCACGATCTCATCGTCGTAAACATCAGCAGGTTCGATATTGAGTGAATCAAACGGCAGGTAGCCTTCCGCCACCAGCCTTTGGCGCAGCGTTTCGACATGGGGGTCTCTGGCGCCCTTGCTCAGCTTTTTGGCGGTGAGTTGCGGCCACCCGCCGCCGGCGACGATCTCCTCATACATGGCGATGGCGCCAAGCAAGGCTTCCTGGGAGCCAGGAGTCACTATCGCCGCCAGTCCATGGTCGGCGACGATCTCGGTGCGGGTGGCGAGCTTGCCGGATATTGCGGTCTGGGGGGCAACCGAAGCGATCGACCCGGTGTAATCGAGGG
>JBOHKD010000002.1:0-29107 GCA_050728895.1 Aestuariivirga sp. | reverse complement strand
GCGTGGCGCTATTCGGTTCCGATGGCCGCCTCAGGCTGTTCAACCCGGCTTTCGCCCAATTCTGGAATTTCGAAATCGCCCAACTCGAACAGGAACCGCATATCGATAGCTTGATGCGGCGGGGCGGGGAGGCCGATCCAGCGCGTTCGGCCTGGGACGATGTCAAATCCGGGGTGACGCACCTCGACACTGAGCGCAATCCCGTCAGCGGCAAGCTCATGACGGGCGACCGTATCCTGCAATATGCAACCGTGCCCTTGCCCGACGGCAATACGCTTCTGACGTTTTCCGATATTTCCGCCTCCGCCCGCATGGAGCGGGCACTCCGCGATCGCGCCGAAGCCCTGGAAGCCGCGGACCGTTTGAAAAACATGTTCCTGTCGAATGTCTCCTACGAAATCCGCACCCCCCTCACCAGCGTTCTCGGATTTGCCGAAAGCCTGCAAATGGGCATCGCAGGCCCCCTTTCGGCGAAACAGAGCGAATATGTCCTCGATATCCGCAGGTCGTCGGAAGAGCTGAGAAACATCATCGATGCCATCATCGATTTGTCGGCCATCGACGCGGGCGCCATGGAATTGAACCTGGAGCAGATCGACGTTCCAGCCTTGCTGCAGGCGATTGCCGAAAAGCTTTCCCACGCCATTGAACGGCGCGACTTGACACTCAACATCGAGGTGGCCGGGGATGTGACATCATTGTTCGCCGACCCGCGGCGGATCGAACAGATCTTGTCCAATCTGCTTTCCAATGCGGTTGGTTTTTCAGCACCTGGAGGAATTGTGAGAATGGGGGCCCGCCGCGCCGGAACCAAGCTGCAATTATGGGTTTCCGACTCTGGCCGGGGCATCGATCCAGAATTCCAGCAGCGGGCTTTCGACCGGTTTCAATCCCGTCCCGTGCCGGGAGGACATCGAGGCCCAGGGCTTGGCCTGGCAATCGTCAAAAATTTCGTCGAATTGCACGATGGCAATGTTTCCCTGCTGTCGAAGATCAACCGGGGAACCACGGTACTCTGTACCTTTCCCCTGGAAGGACCCCGTTCGCGGGAAAATTTCCAGGCACTGCCCAATGATGCCCGCCAGATTGCCTGAGGAAACCCGGTTCACGATGGAGCGCGAGCTTCATTCGCCAGAAGAGCTTGGGCGTCTCGCGGCTGAATTATCGCTGCTGGCGGCACCCGGCACGGCAATCTTGCTGTATGGCGAACTCGGTGCCGGAAAATCGACATTCGTGCGCGCCTTTATCTGGGCACTTGCTTCGCCGGAAATGGATTTCGATGTCCCGAGTCCGACGTTCACTCTCGTACAGACCTATGATGACCTCCGCCTGCCCGTCGTTCACGCCGATCTCTACCGGGTAAATTCGCCTGCGGAAATAGGCGAACTAGGCTTGGACGATCTTATCCGCGGCCATTTGCTTATAGTGGAATGGCCCGAGCGCCTTGGTTCCGTGCCGTGGCCGAATGTCCTGACAATCGAGATTTCCGGCCGAGGCACGACGCGCCATTTGCGAATGGCGGGCGAAGGCACATGGTCGCAAGCGTTGCGGCGGAACGAGACGATCCGGAAATTCATCGGGACCACGGCGTGGAAGGGCGCGGCGCGATCCTTCCTCGAAGGAGATGCTTCCGCAAGGCGATATGAACGGCTCCGGAAAGATCAAGATGGCGTTCTCCTGATGGATATGCCGGCGCGCCCCGACGGCCCGCCGGTCGTGCAAGGAAAATCCTACAGCACCATCGCACATCTCGCCGAAAATATCTCCGCCGTCATCGCCATCAATACCGAACTTTGCAACAGGGACTATAGCGCGCCGCATATTCATGCCTTCGATGCCGCGGAAGGTTTGGCGCTCATTGAAGATCTGGGCCGGGACGTTTTCGCATCCATGCTAAGGCGCGGCCTGGATATGCGTGAGCCTTTGAAGGCCGCCGTAGACCTGCTCGCCGATATGGCAAGGCAGGACTGGCCGGAAACTTTAGCCATCGGTGGGTTGAAGCACCGCATTGTGCCCTATGATGAGCCAGCGCTTCTCATCGAAACCGCGCTTTTGCCATCGTGGTTCTGGCCCCATGCGCGGGGCGCTGCCGCGCCTGCCTCACTCCAACAGGAATTCGCCGGGCTTTGGTCGGAGGTGCTGCCCCTGGCGAAGCCCGATAAACCTGCCTGGACCCTTCGCGACTATCATTCGCCAAATCTTCTGTGGCTCCCGGATCGGGCGCGATTGCGCCGCGTGGGGCTCATCGATACCCAGGACTGCGTGTTCGGCCACCCGGCCTATGATCTTGCTTCCTTGTTGCAGGATGCCCGCGCCGATATTACCGTCGAATTGGCAGCCGAGCTGTTCGATTATTATTGCCGGTTGCGTTCGAGCGAAGCGGGATTTCACGGACAAGATTTTTCACTGGCCTTTGCGGTGCTGGGCGCGCAACGCGCCACGAAAATTCTCGGCATCTTTGCCCGCCTGTCCAAACGCGACGGTAAGCACACTTATCTCCAGCATATCCCAAGAGTATCGCGCTATCTGGAGCGAAATCTCCGCCATCGCGAACTGCGCCGCATCAGGGGTTGGTTCGAGGCTCATTTGCCCGCCGCCCTTGGAGAGATTGCCGCATGAGTACCGTAGGCAACGTCGCCATGGTGCTTGCCGCGGGATTTGGCGTTCGCATGCGGCCATTGACGAATTTGCGTCCGAAACCGCTAGTGCGGGTGAATGGCAAGCCCTTGATCGAATATGCGCTCGACCGGTTGCGCGCAGCGGGCGTCGGCAAGGCCGTCGTCAACGTCCATCACCTCGCGGATCAGATCGAGGCTTGGGCCAGAATGCAAAAGACGCCCTCAATCGAGATTTCGAATGAACGGGACGAGCTTCTCGATACCGGCGGCGGCGTGGCCAATGCCTTGCCCAAATTGGGCCATGAGCCCTTTTTCGTCATCAACAGCGACGGATTTTGGATCGAGGGCGCAACGCCTGCGCTACAGGGCCTGCGAGATACTTGGGATGATGCGGTCATGGATTGCATCCTGCTGCTTTGCCCTAGGGAAAGCACCCTGGGCTATGACGGACAGGGCGACTTTATCCTGGGCAGCGATGGCAGGGCTGGCCGCCCTCGCGCCGCAAAGGGCGTTCCTTTGGTTTATATCGGCGCCTTTCTGGTGCATCCGCGTCTCTTCGAGGAAGCGCCAGCTGGAAAATTCTCCATGAACCTGCTTTGGGACCGCGCCATCGCCAAGGGCCGGCTCTTTGGCATCGCGCATACCGGACGATGGATCCACGTGGGCACGCCCGATGCAATCGCCGCTGCGGAAAAGGCTTTGACGGAGTAGGATTCGTCAATGGACCAGCCTTCGCGCGTTTTTACTATCCCTTCCGATGCGCCATTTCTCGCCATCGTGGCACAAGCGGTGCTCGACGGCTTTCCCGCAGCCTTGGGCGCCAGGCCGACGCCGCTCGACATCGCGCGCGTTAGAATTCTGGTGCCGACAAGGCGCGCGGCCAGGGCGCTCGAACGGATGTTTTTCGACATCAACGGCGGACGCGGCCTCCTGCTGCCGCGCATCAGTCCGATCGGCGACATCGATGAGGAACTGTTCGGATTTTTGGACTCATCGGCCCCCCTGACCGATGTGCAATTGCCCGATGCCATATCTCCCATCGGACGCGAATTGATCCTGATGGATTTGATCGCGGAATGGGCAAAAACCAATCCACAGGAAAGACTGGCCGCGGAAATTGAAGCAGCACCTCGTCAGTCCGTAGCGCTTGCGGTTTCGCTCGGTGAATTCCTCGATTCGCTTGAAACCGAGGATATCGATCCCGCGCGATTGGCTGGGCTTTACGGCATTGAATCGGCGCGCCACCGCGAGGCGATTCTGGGATTTCTGGCACTCATCCGGGAGAGGCTTCCGGCACGGCTCAGCCAGCGGCAACTGCTTGGTCCCAAAGCGCGCCGGTCTTTGCTGCTGCGTAGCGAAGCCCGCCGTCTGGCGGAAAACCCGCCATCCTGGCCGGTCATCGCGGCCGGTTCGACTGGGTCGATTCCCGCCTCGCGGGAACTTCTGGCAACGATTGCCCGCTTGCCAACAGGCGCGGTCATCCTGCCGGGACTTGATACGGGTCTGGATGAAGCGAGTTGGCTGGAGTTGGGGCCCCAGCACCCGCAATTCATCCTGAAGCAGTTTTTGACGGATATCTCGCTTGCCCGCGAGGAAGTTCACCTCATGCCGGGCTGTTCGCCGGGAGGACGCCAATGGCTCGCAAGCGAGATCATGCGGCCTCCGGCAACCTCGGAAAAATGGCGCAATGTCGTTGCAACGCAAAAAGACTCGATCGCTCGCGCACTGGACAATGTCGAGGTTGTTGAAGCGCGCAGCGTGGCTGAGGAAGCCACGATCATTTCGCTGGTTCTCCGGCAAGCCCTCGAGACGCCGGGCAAGACCGCGAGCCTTATGACTTCGGACCGGGAATTGGCGAGGCGGGTGAAACAGGAGCTTGCCAACTGGAGCGTCGATATCGACGACTCAGCCGGCGAACCCTTGATCCGGCTTGGGCCTGCGGCCTTTCTGGCGCTGCTCATCGATTTGATTCTGGGGGGCTGCACGCCGGAAAAGCTCCTCGCATTCTTCAAGCACGATCTCTGCCGTTTTGGTTTCGCTTCCGGGAAGCAGCACAGAGCCGTGGCGGTCATCGAGCTGGCGGTGTTTCGCGCCGGGTTCGGTGCTCCAGCCCTTGGCGATCTCGCAGCCGCTATCGCCCAAGCGCAAACCGCCGCGCGCTCCGATCCGTTTCTTCATCCCGCGATAAAAAACCTCAACGAAGCCGATTGGGCGGCGGCGGCCGATTATGCAAACCGGTCATCGGCATGTCTCTTGCCGCTTGTGCACGCGGACGAAAGGCTATTGGGAGAACATCTGAAGGCCCTGATCGCTGCTTGCGAGCTTGCGGCGGGAGGTGATTTTTGGACCGGCGAGGAAGCGGACACTCTGAAATCCTTGACGGATAGAATCATGGAGGAAGGAAACTTCCTGGCTTGCGGTTTTGCCACGGCGGCAACTCTCATCCGGCATTATTTGTCCGTGACAATGTTCCGGCGGATGTCAAAACCCAAAGCCCGGCTCACAATTCTGGGCCTGCTTGAAGCGCGTCTGATGAGACCGGATCTCATGGTCCTCGGCGGGTTGAACGAGGGCCGCTGGCCTGCGGCACCCGATCCCGGTCCATGGCTCAACCGCCCGATGCGGCAAACCTTGGGGATGCAACAGCCCGAGCGCGATATCGGCCAGGAGGCGCATGATTTCGTGCAAGCCCTGGGGTGCGGCGAAGTCTGCCTCACCTGGTCCCGCCGCGTGGGCGATGCTCCCAGCATTCCATCGCGCTGGATTTTGCGATTGCAGATGCTGGTTAAGGCGGCGGAATTGACTGCAACCTTCGCAAGTTCCGAAAAATGGCAAGCCCTGGCGGCTGGCCTCGATGAGCCGGGTGCGGTCAGGCCCTGCGAACGGCCGAAACCGCGGCCTCCCGTCGAGGCGCGGCCCAAGCGTCTCAGCGTTACGCGGGTGGAAACCCTGATCCGCGATCCTTATGCGCTCTATTCGCGTCAGGTTCTCGGCCTTCATCCGCTGGAGGAAATTTCTGCCGTTCCCGATATGGCGGAACGGGGCTCACTCTTTCATCAGGCGATCGGGGAATTTCTGACGGCCTTTCCGAAAACCTTGCCGCCGGACGCGCTCGATCATCTCTTGCGGCTTGGGAAGCAGCATTTTACACCGCTCCTGTCCAATCCCGATGTCGAGACCTTCTGGTGGCCGCAATTTGTGCGCATCGCCCACTGGTTCATCGCGGAGGAAATCGGGCAGCGGCAAGGCGTGGATCAAATATATTCCGAGATCGATGGACGCACGGAGTTTGCCGTGGCCGGTCTGCCATTCACGCTTACCTGCCGGGCGGACCGGATCGACGTGCTTGCGGATGGAACCGCGCGCATCATCGATTACAAGACTGGAAAGGTTCCAACCGCCCCGCAGGTGGCGGCGGGCCTGGCGCCGCAATTGACGCTGCAAGCGGCAATGCTGGCTGATGGCGCATTTCCGGAGTTGGGAAAACGGCAATCGCGCGAGATCGCCTATGTAAAGCTGAGCGCCGGCGATCCACCGGGAGAAGTCATTATTCCGAAACTGGAATCGATCATGGATTGCGCCCGCGAGCATATGGCGGGGCTCATGTCGCTGCTTACGGCCTATGCCGATCCCCAGCAAGCCTATCTGCCCCGGGTGATGATGGAAAAAGAGGATGACGCGGGCGATTGCGACCATTTCTCAAGATACCGGGAGTGGGCGGTTTCGGGCGGGGGCGCATGAGCGGCGGGCAACGGGCAAGCCTCTTGCAGCGGCGGGCATCCGATCCCGCCGCATCCGCCTGGGTCAATGCCAATGCGGGGTCGGGCAAAACCCATGTTCTGGTCGATCGCCTGATACGGCTGATGCTGACCGGCACGGCACCCTCGCGCATTCTTTGCCTCACTTTCACCAAGGCCGCCGCCGTTAAAATGTCGGCCGACCTGCTCAATCGCCTGAGCGGCTGGTCCCTGCTTCCGGATGACACTCTCGAACAAAACCTTCGCGGCATCGGCCTCGATGATCCCGACGCTGAAACTATCCATCAAACCAGGAGGCTCTTTACCACGGCACTTGAAACGCCGGGCGGGCTCAAGATTCAAACCATCCACGCCTTCTGCGAAAAACTCTTGCAGCTCTTTCCCGTGGAAGCGGGCATCATTCCGCATTTCACCGTCCTGGATGACCGGGGTGCAAGCGAAATGCTGGCAGCCGCGCGCCGGGAAGTATTGGGGCAAGCCCGGCGTGTTCCCGAAGGAGAAATTGCCACGGCATTGGCCGAAGTCGTGGCCCATGCACGCGCCGATGATTTCGACGCGCTGCTAAAAATTCTCCTGAAGGAACGCGCCAATCTTGCCCCCTATATCGATGGCGACGCTGGCGCGGCCCTTGCCGCGCAGGATTTATACCGGCATTTTTCGCTTTCTCCCGGTAATGCCGCTTTCACGTTCAACGCGCCGGACTACCGGCGTCTTGTCGATGCATTGAACACCGGATCAAAGACGGATCTTGAAGGCGCAACAAAACTGGCTAAACTCCTTGTGAGCGGTACCGTAGACTATGAAATTCTCCGCAGCTTTTACCTTACGGAGAAGGATAAACCGCGTCAGCGCCTAGCCACCAAAGAGGTGATCAGGTCGTATCCATGGATCGAGGTTTTTCTCTCCGCCGAACAGCCGCGGTTTATCGAGGCACTAAGGCAATCGACAGAACGAGAATGTATCGCGGCAACTTCGTCGCTGCTCACCCTTGCCGGCGCCATCCTCCGGACTTTCGAACGCGAGAAGCGCCGCCGTGGCGCCTATGATTTCGACGATCTAATCTTGAGAACCTACCGCCTTCTGAGCCAGCGGCCGGACGCGGCCTGGGTTCTCTACAAGCTCGACGGCGGGATCGAGCATGTCCTCCTCGATGAAGCGCAAGACATGAGTCCTTCCCAGTGGGAAATCGTCCGCACCTTAACGGAAGAATTTTTTTCCGGCCATGGGGTGCGCGGGCAACTTGACCGCACCCTGTTCGCGGTGGGAGACCGCAAGCAATCCATCTTCAGTTTTCAAGGCGCCGATCCCGATAGTTTCGAGGTCATGCATGAAGATTTTCAGACCCGCATAAAAACCGCTGGCCAGGCATTCAACGATGTCGATTTCACGATTTCCTATCGTTCAACCTCGGCCATATTGAATGCCGTTGACACGGTTTTCCACGAGTCTCGTATGGCCCGCCGGGGTCTTGATGGGCGAACGGCCAGGCTTCTGCAACATGAGCCCAACCGCCGCCAAGAGCCGGGTACATTTGAAATCTGGCCGCTTGTCACGCCAGACGATCAAAGCGAGGATCGGCCCTGGCAGGCACCCGTTGACCGGGAACCCGCCAATTCGCCGCGCCGCAAACTGGCGCGAATGATCGCGGGCAAAGTGAAATCATGGATCGGCCAACGTACTCTCGTGGCGGAAAAACGCCCTGTCCGGCCGGGTGACATTCTCATTCTCGTGCGTACGCGCAATCCTTTCTTTGATGCCTTGATCCGCGAGTTGCGCAAAGCGGATATTCCCGTGGCCGGGGCCGACCGCCTCCAGTTGCTGGAAAATATCGCGGTCATGGATCTGCTGGCGCTGGCGCGGACCTGTCTGCTTGCGGATGACGATTATTCGCTCGCCTGCCTGCTGAAAAGCCCTCTGCTGCCGGAGCCTTTTTCCGAAGACCGGATATTGGAGCTAGCCCATAACCGCGGTTCGCGTTTGCTGTGGGAAAGAATGCTGGAAAGCGCGGAGCCGCAATGCGCAGCCGCCGTGCGGCAGCTTTCCTTGTGGAAGGAAGAAGCGCGGACGGCGCGGCCTTATGAATTCTTTGCCGGCGTGCTGGGTCTCACCCGCATGAATTTTCTCTCTCGCCTCGGCAGCGAAGCCAGAGACGTGCTGGATGCTTTTCTCAATGCCGCTCTCGACTATGAGCGCGATAATCCCTCCTCCCTGCAAGGGTTCGTTCACTGGTTTTCCTCCGGCGATGTCGAGATCAAGCGTGACATGGAGCAAGGGTCGAACGAAGTCCGCATTATGACGGTGCACGGCGCCAAGGGACTCGAAGCTCCGATTGTGATCCTGCCCGATACGGTCTCGATCCCGGATGGCAAAAAACAATCGCCGTTGCTGATGATCGAAACGGGAAATACCGGGCGCAAGCTGCCGCTCTGGAAGCTGCCGAAACGATTCGAGTCGGCGGGGATTGCCGCCCTGATGGAGATTCAGAAGGATGCCAGATCGCACGAATACCGGCGCTTGCTGTATGTCGCGATGACGCGGGCCCGCGATGAACTCTATGTTTGCGGCTACGGCGGGCGAAACAAACCGGGCGAGGATTGCTGGTACAATTTGGTGGCTTCGGCAATGCGCCCGGAAATGCGGGAGACCGGCGATGAAGCGGGCTGGAGGCTTGGCGCCGATCCGGTCTTTGCTGGCGGCGCTGCGGAAATGGCGAAGCGAAGGGTCGAAATTCCGGCATGGGCATCGCGCGTTCCCAAAGTAGAGCCGGATTCAACCCCATGGAGCCGTCCGTCGCATCTTGCGGGCACGGGGCCGCCCCCACAATTCAATGCATCCCGGTTGCAGGGCCTGGAGCGCGGGGTGCTGATACACCGGATTCTGCAACTCCTGCCGGACGTGCCGCACGCAAAACGCCGCGACTTCGTCGCAAGGGTGGTCAAAAGAGCCGGGTATGAAGAGAGTCTGGCCACGGAAATCTCAAGGCTGATTGAACGCCCGGATATCGTCAGCCTGTTTGGCTCGGATGGCCTGTCGGAAATACCCATCATGGCCGGGATTGCAGCGCTTGGCCGGCGGATTTCCGGCCGCATCGACCGGCTGATCCTCCGCCCGGATGAAATTTCCGCCGTCGATTATAAAACCGATGGGGACTGGCCCCTGGAACCCGCAAGCATCAAACCGGAATATCTGCTCCAGATGGCGGCCTACCGGGAGGCGCTCAAGGATATCCATCCCGGCATGAGGGTCCGCTGTGCGATCCTCTGGACAGAGGCTCCCATCCTTATGGAAATACCGGATTCCCTGCTCGACATAACGCTGCATCACAATAGCGTGGGACCGCCTTGACCGGCGGGGACTCGAACCCTACCTTCATGCGGCGACTCACAACCAATCTCCCATCCCCTTGAGGCTTCCATGTCCACACACAAGGTTTCCGACGCGTCCTTCGATGCGGATGTTCTCAAGTCCGAAACGCCCGTTGTTGTCGATTTCTGGGCCGAGTGGTGCGGGCCCTGTAAGATGATCGGCCCGGCTCTGGAAGAGATCGCAAAAGTGCTGGGACCCCGGGCCAAAATCGTCAAGATCAACATTGACGAAAATCCCGGCACACCATCGAAATATGGCGTGCGCGGCATTCCGACCTTGATGGTGTTCAAGGGCGGCGCGGTCGCGGCGACGAAAGTCGGTGCCCTACCCAAGAACCAGCTCCAGTCCTGGATTGAACACTCGATCTGAGACGGGCTTACTCACGCTTGAAGATGAATTTCCAAAAGCCCCTGTTCGGGATACTAGTTTCCCCGGGGCGAAAAAGTTCCGTGTCGAACAGGCCGCCTTTAACAACGACGCGGGTGTTCGCCATGCCAACTTTCTCGACCAGCGTGAAGAGCTTGGCGGCGTTTTCCGGAGCAAGACGGACACAGCCGTGGGAAGCGCGGCGGCCAAGGCTTTTCACATGATAGCTGCCATGGATGGCATGGCCCTCGCCGGTAAAGAAAATGGAATTCGGCATGGGTGCATCGTCCCATTCTAGGGAGAAATGTTCTTTTTCCATGCGAAAAGGGCGGTAAGAGCCGCTCGGCGTGTCGAAACGCGCCACTCCAGTTGAGACCGGCCAGACAAACTCCCTGTCGCCGTCGACACTGACCGTCATCTTCTGGCTGATCTTGTTGATAGAAATGACGACGAGTTTGGCCTGCGCCATGCCAATGCCCAGGAAAAACGCCACGACCACCGCTATCAGAAACTTGAACCGCATCGTATTTCCTATTCCTTCGAGGAGCCCTGAGACTATTGGATCGGGGAACCGGGGACAAGAGTGCGATCGACTGGCGGTCTTTTATTCTTCGTCGAATTTGGAGGCGGTGAGCGCCGTGAGGGCCTCGACTGCGGCCTGCGCCTGAGGACCGGAGGCTTCGACGACAATCGTCGTGCCAAGGGCGGCAGCCAGCATCATGAGCCCCATAATCGAGGTCCCAGGCACCGTCTGGCCATCGCGGCTGACCGAGATGTCGGCATCGAAGCCTTCGGCACACTTGACGAATTTGGCCGATGCGCGGGCATGGAGTCCGCGCTCATTGACGATTGTCAATTCCCGTATCACCGCCGTCACGCTCAGTCTCCCAGAATCTGGCTGGCGATATTGATATATTTGCGGCCCGCATCCTGGGCCGCCGCCGCCGCCTTTTCGAGATTCGAATCCTTGCGGATGCGGGCGAGCTTGACCAGCATCGGCAAATTGAGGCCGGCTACGACTTCGACCCGGCCAAGCTCCAAGAGCGAGATCGCGAGATTGGAGGGCGTGCCGCCGAACATGTCCGTCAGGATGATAACACCGGCACCCTTGTCGACCTTGTGGACCGCCTCTGAAATATCGGCCCGGCGGATTTCCATCCGGTCGTCGCCACCGATACAAATAGCTTCGATGTTTTCTTGCCGTCCGACGATATGCTCCAAGGCGCGGAGAAATTCCTCGGCGAGCCGGCCATGAGTAACCAGAACGAGGCCGATCATTTTATAACCGAGGCTGCCGGCAAGGGAACGCTCCCTGTGTTTGATTAGTACGGTAGGCGTCAAAAGACGCGCACCATGCCCCGATCGTCATCGCCATGCAACCCGGATTCACCCGAGGTCAATCGGTCCACGGCGGCCCTGATTCGGGCCGGAGCCGAGGCCGAAGCGGCGTCGATCTCCAGCACCGGAAGGGGCTTTCCGAAGATTTCGTAACGGTTTTTCTCCAGGTCGGGCAGGCGTTCGATTGCCGGTTGCGCCCTGAGCCTGACGGCAATGGCAAGGGCAACCTCGCGGCGGTAAGGAAGCCCGGCAATTCCCAGCCCCCGGATTTCGATAAGACCGGCGATCGCTGGCGGCGCGGACGCAATGAGCCGCCCGGCAACCAGCCTGACGATCACCTGATCGTCGGCCACCAGTTGTGCCCGTTTCAAGACGCCGGTGACGCCACAGCCCGGCTGGTCGATCAGGCGAAGGGTGAGATCGGATTTACCGCTGCCGGAGGGGCCCAGAAGCAGCACGCCTTGATCGCCTACGCTGAGGCAATTGCCATGTACAAGGATTTGCTTAAGCATCCGCGGGCGGGGTCCAGTCATCGCCGGCGGCGGGAATGCGAACGATGAAACGGGCGCCGAGCACGGCGCGCCCGCCGTGGGCGTCGGCCTTGCCGTAACGGTTCTCGGCCCAGATACGGCCTTTGTGCGCTTCGACGATCTGCCGCGAGATGGAAAGACCCAAGCCTGAATTGGAACCGAAACTGCCTTCCATGCGGTCGGTGTAGAAGCGCTCGAAAACCTGTTCGAGGTTGTCGGGAGGAATGCCAGGACCCTGATCGTCGACCCGGAATTCCACATCGGAACCCGCCCTCCGTACGCTGATGGTAAGGCGCGTTCCCGGGGCGGTGAAAGAACGGGCGTTGTCGAGCAGGTTGCGGGCCACCTGGCCCAGCCTTGAATCGCTGCCAAAGACGACGTAGGCCCGGCGCGGATCGAGCCCCGCCGGGAGATTGGCGATCTCCAGGACGATCTCCGCCTGATCCTCCCGGCGGGTTTCCATTGCCAGCGTCACGATGGTGCGCAGAAGCTTGGCAACCTCGACCGGTTTCTGTTCGGTGCGGGCGAGTTCGGCGTCGAGGCGGGACGCATCCGAGATGTCGGTGATGAGGCGGTCGAGCCGTTTGACATCGTGTTTGACGATTTCGATCAAACGGGTGCGCTGCTCGCTGGTCTTGACGAAGGCCAGCGTCTCGACGGCGCTGCGCAGCGAGGTCAGCGGGTTCTTGAGTTCGTGGCTGACATCGGCGGCAAATGCCTCGATTGCATCGATCCGGTTATAGAGCGCATTGGTCATGTCGCGGATGGCGCCCGAAAGATGGCCGATCTCATCGCGGCGCGCCGTGAAGTTGGGGATTTCGACACGCTTGTTGATGCCGCGGCGCACACGCTCGGCCGCGCCTGCAAGACGGCGGATCGGCTCGGCGATGGTACCGGCAAGGAATACCGACAGGAGGATGGTGACGAGTGCCACGAAACCGAAGGTATAAAGCACCACGCGGCGCTCGGCTTTCAAAACGTCGTCGATCTCGCCGCCCGTCGTGGACAGAATGAGGGCGCCCAGAACCGCCTTGAACCGTTGCACCGGAACGGAAACGAGAACGATGATCTGCCGGTTTTCATTGAGGCGGACGACGCTGACAGAAGCGCCGTTGATGGCGGCCGCCACTTCCGGGAAATCCTTGCCGTTGTCGAGGCCGTATTCGGCCTGCAGGGGATAGTCATAGGCGAAGATCCGGTTGATGAGGCGATCCCACCAGCGCCAAATAAGATTGCCGCCGCCAGCGCCGATGGGAGGCAGATCGGCCTGAATGATGTCGTTGCGGCCATAGAGAAAGCGGCTGTCGACCACCATGTTGCCACCGGGATCGATGATCCGGGCGCGCACTGTGGTGTTGGCCAGGAGGCGCTTGAGAATGGGTCCCGCGGTTTCCGGGTTGATCGGAAAATCGAGATTGCTTAGCTGACTGGCGTCGGCGGTGCCGTCATCGGAGGTATCGTCGAGGGAATCGGGGTCGATGACGATGGAGCCCGTGTCGATGGTGGCCGAACCGGCAATCGCGGCCGAGATGATGTGGGCTTGCGTCGTCAGGCTCTGCACCCTGGCGTCGATCAGGCCTTGCCGGAACTGGTTGAAGTAGAGAATGCCGGTAACGAGAATGACCAATCCCAACAGATTGAGCAGAACGATCCGGCTGGTAAGCCGCTGGGGCGCGAAACGGCGCAGGAGGCCGCCGCCGCGCTTGGGGAAGATTTCGATTCCATCGGAATCGGAAGCGTCGTCGCTTTCGATGCGATCTTGTGGTTCCGCAGTCTTGACCTTGTCGAGCATGGCCGGGATCCGCCGCCGATCTATTGCTCCTTGAAACGGTAACCCACACCGTACAGCGTCTCGATTCCATCAAAGACAGGATCGACCTGATTGAATTTCTTGCGTAGCCGCTTGATGTGACTGTCGATGGTGCGGTCGTCGACATAAACCTGGTCGTCATAGGCCGCATCCATAAGGGCATCCCGGCTCTTCACGATGCCGGGCCGCTGCGCCAATGACTGGAGAATGAGAAATTCTGTGACGGTAAGGGTAACGGGTCTGCTGTCCCAGGTGCAGGAATGGCGATCGGGATCCATCGCGAGCTTTCCCCGTTCGATGATCTTCGCCGTCTCCTGGGGGGAGGCGGGGTCGCGCGCGCCCGTGCGGCGCATCACGGCCTTCACGCGCTCGACCAGCAGGCGCTGGGAAAACGGCTTCTTGATAAAATCGTCGGCTCCCATCTTCAGGCCGAACAGCTCGTCGATCTCATCGTCCTTCGAGGTCAGGAAGATCACCGGCAGATCGGTCTTCTGGCGGATGCGGCGCAACAGTTCCATGCCGTCCATGCGCGGCATCTTGATGTCGAAGATGGCCATGTCGGGCGGATTGTCCTGAAGGCCCTGGAGGGCGGCGGCGCCGTCATTGTACTTCTGCACGCTGTAGCCTTCCGTTTCCAGCGCCATGCCTACGGAGGTCAGTATGTTGCGGTCATCGTCGACCAGGGCGATCGTCGGCATCTTCTTGGTCATCCTTGCTAAATTTCCCTCAGGGTTGGCTCTAGGGGTGAAACTGGAACAAAATGTGGCAGGCATGATAGGCCTTATGCCAATAGATTGCTACTTGCCCCAAGCTCATTCCACGAACTCCTTGAGTTTTTTCTCCTCAAGCACGAAGAGCCGGTCAGTTTCTTTCCGCAAGAAGCCCAGCTTCTCATAGAACCGCGCCGCGCCCTCGTTCGTGTAGTCTACTTCCAGTTTGATGAAGCGGGCGCCGACCGCCATGGCCCGGGCGGCGGCGAATTTCAGCAAACGAACCCCGGTCTTGCGCCCGCGCGCTTCCGGCTCGACGAAGAGATCGACAACGTAAAGGCCCTTGGCGCCGCGCCAGGTCGAAAAGGTCATAAGCGTCAGACAGGCGCCGACGAGCCGGCCCTCGTTTTCCGCCACGGCGACATCGACCAGATCCCGGTTGGCGTTCAGTAACTCACCCGTAAGCCTAGGGACGGCATCGCTGCGAATGTGCCGCGCCAGCCCCCGCACCATGCCGGCCACCGGCTCGGCGTCGGCGGAGCGCATTTCCCTCACCACAACGCTCATGCGATCCTTCCTTCAACAGAGGGAATTCGGCTCCGCTCTGCGGTTTGCCCCACGCTTACCGCATCTGCTAGCGCATTTTCCCGGAAAGTGGATTCCACTTTCCGGACAAGAAAATGCACCAGTCAATTGGTTGGAGCATGTTCTTATCGCCAAAGTGTGTACACTTTGGCGGAACATGCTCTAATAGCCCATCGCCAGTTCCATACAACAAGGGCAATATACCATGTCCGGCGCCGCACCCCTTGCCGATCATATCCATTCCACGGAAAGCCTGCCGAAAGTGGCATGGGCTAAGGGCGCTTACGTTTATGACGCCGATGGCAAACAATATATAGATGGTTCAGGCGGCCCCGCGGTCTATTGCATCGGCCATGCCAATGCGGAAGTGAATGACGCCATCAAGGCGCAACTCGACCGTGTCGCCCACGGCTACCGTTATAATTTCACCTCCGATGCTCTGGAAGAACTCACCGATATCATTCGCGCCCGTTGCGGCGGCAGGCTGCAACACATGATCTATGTGACCGGCGGATCGGAAGCCGTAGAATCCTGCCTCAAACTCGCGCTGCAATATCATGCGGCGCGCGGCGAGATGAGCCGGAGGCGGTTCATCGCGCGTGAACGCTCCTGGCACGGCAACACGCTTGGCGCGCTCTCGGTCTCGGGCTTCCTCGATCGCACCCAGGCCTTCGAGGGCTCGCTCCTCGATGTCTCGCGGCTTTCAGCGGTCAATAGCTACCGCCCTATCGCTGGCAACACGGCCGAGACCACCGGTGAAGCGGGCGCCAAGGAACTGGAAGAGGAAATCCAGCGCCTGGGCCCTGAGACATTCGCGGGCTTCATTTTCGAACCCGTGGTGGGTGCTGCGGGCGGTTGTGTGCCGGCACCCCCCGGTTATGCCAAAAGGGTGCGCGAAATTTGCGACCGCTACGGTGTGCTGATGATCTCGGACGAGGTGATGTCGGGGGCGGGGCGCTGCGGAACATGGCGGGCGCTCGAAACCGACGGTGCTGAACCCGACATCATGGCGGTCGCCAAGGGCCTTGCGGCGGGCTATTTGCCGCTGGGAGCGGCGATCTATTCGAACCGGGTCGCCGGCACGATCCAAAAAGCCCATGGCGCTCCCATGACCGGTCATACTTTTACCGGACACACGGCCTGTTGCGCGGCCGGTGTGGCGGTCCAGACCATCGTGAGGCGCGAAAAGCTCGTCGAGCGCGTACGCGCCAACGAAACGAAACTCAAGGCGATGATCGCGGAGGCACTGCGCGGCGTCGACGCGGTCGGCGATATTCGCGGGCGCGGGTACTTCATGGCCACCGAACTGGTTGCCGATCGCGCCACCAAGGCGCCGTTCCCCGCCAAACTCCGGCTCTATATGAAAATCCGCCAGCGCGCCCTGGACAACGGCCTGATCTGCTATCCCGTCGGCGGCAACGTCGACGGCATCAATGGCGACGTTGTGATCCTCGCTCCCCCCTATAATGCGACGGAAGCGGAGCTGGACGAAATCGTGTCCAAGATGGCGAAGTCCATCAGGCAAGTCCTGAAGGCGGAGAGATTAGCGTAAATTATTCGGGTTTTCTCTGTTCGCTTCTGAGGCGCGAGCGGCGCAGCAGGCCGGCCGCATCGACGATGGGATATCCCGCCGAAACGATAAGCGAATTGATGCGATGCAGATCGCGAATCATGTCGACATAGAGCGCGCTGCGGCGAAGCTCTCCACCCTTGCCGCGCCCGCCTGTCCGGAAGTGTTCATCGAGGACCTTGTGCTCCAGTGCGCGGAAGGCATCCTTCTGGGCGACAAGGCGTCTGGCGCCTTGAATATCGCCGGAGGACAAAACTCCGGTGGCGATCCGGAGATTGTCGTGAATGATGAGACAGAGATCGTCGAGAGAGGCCTGTTCTTCGACACTAAAGACAATGCTCTCCCGGGCTTTTGCCTTGATGCGGTCGGAGAGGTTGAGATCGATCACGTCGCCCGCATGTTCGAGGTTGCTGATATAGAGCGTGATTTCCAGCGCCCGGCGGGATTCCTCGGGTGACAATTCCTCTTGGGCCAAATCTCCGAGATAGGATTGCAGCGCGCTCTGATAGGCGTTGAGCCGCTCGTCGAGGCCTTTTAGCAACTTGAGCGTCTCAAGGCTGCCGGAGCGCAAAGCCAGGAGGGCGGTGTCGAACATGCGGTCGAGAATTTCGCTCATCCGCGCCGTCTCGAGCAAAGCATTGGAGAGCGCTACCGGCGGGGTCGCCAGGGCGGCGGCATCGAGGTAACGCGGTAACGCTAGGCTGTCGGCTTCTTGCTTCTCGTCGGGAAGCAAGCGCTGCATCAGCCTCTCCATCAAGCCCGTCAGCGGCAAAAACAGAATGCCGGTGACGATGTTGAAAAGCGAGTGAAACAGGACCGCCGTTTCGACCGGCCGCAGTGGCACCCTTTCCGCCAGCGGCGCCAGACTGTCGAGGAAAGCGATTGCCAAAACCGCCATGAAGCCGCGGCAGAAGAAATTGGCGAGCGGCAGGCGGCGCGCCGCGGCGGGAAGTGTTAGCGTCGAAAAGACCGCGGGGAATCCTCCACCGAAATTGATGCCGATGATGAAACCCAAGGCTCCTGCCACTTCAAGACTGCCATTGGCGAGAAAAGAAACGACAAGCAGAATGGCTGCAAGTGTTGAGTGAAAGGCCCACGCCAAAAGCGAACCGGCGAGGAAGGCAAGCAGCGGCTCGCGCCCCAGGGCGGCCAGCACCTCGTGGAAAAGGCTTGCCGAGCCGAGTGGCGTCGTCGCCGTCTTGATGAGCTGCAGCGACAGGAGGACCAAGCCCAACCCGATCAGGATGCGCCCGACATTATGGAGCCGGAACTCCTGAGCATAGGCGAAGGTAACCGAGCCCAGGAAGAGCAGGATGGGAGAAGCCCAGAGCGCGATATTGCTGCCGGATGCGAAGAGGGAAGACACAATCGCCGAGCCGGCGTCGGCGCCCAGCAGGATTGCCAGACCCGTCGCGGTCTTGATCGCCCCGAAGGCGGCGATTCCAGCCACGATGAGCGTCGTGGCGGTGCCGCTACCGAGGATCGCTGTGGCGATGCCACCGGCGAGAAAGGCGGAAAACCGGCTTTGCAAACGATGTTGGATGAAAGACTTCAGCCGGACGCCCCAGGCGCGCATGACGCCGGTGCGCACCATGCGCACGCCCCAGAGCAGCAGCGCAACGCCGCCCAGCAGATTGACGATAACGAGTGTCCCCGGGTTCAAATTGCCCTCAAGCCGGCCACGGCAATGACCGGGTTTTCACGTAAATGAAGAACTGCATGGCCGCCATCACAGTCAAGGCTCAAGCGGTGCTAAATCGATGACATTCATGTCGCGCAGAACCTCGCGGATGGCCTGTAACAGGCCTTGCATTACGCTCTCGTCGATCTGGCCAATGGTGCCGATGCGGAAGCTCGGCCGCTGGGTGAGCTTGCCTGGATAAATCGCAAAGCCCCGCGCCCGCAGAGCCTGATGGAACTGTTCAAAATCGAAATTGGGATCGGCGGACACGAGAAAGGTCTGGATAATGGGCCCCGCCTCCCGGTCGTTGAGCAATGTCGCAAAGCCCATCTCGCGCATGCCGTTGAGCAGCATTTTGGCGTTACGGGCATAGCGGGCGCCACGCGCCGTAATCCCGCCTTGCCGCTCATGTTCCTTGAGCGCCTGATGGAAGGCCACGAGAGCATGCGTGGGTGGGGTAAACCGGAACTGCCCATTGGCTTCCAGGCCTTTCCACTGGTCGTGAAGGTCGAGCACGACAGAGTGGCACTTCTCATGGGACGTCGTCAGCAGATCGCGTTTGGCCAGGACGTAAGAGAAGCCCGGAACGCCCTCGAGACATTTATTGGACGAGGAGACCATGACATCGATGCCGGAGGTTTCCATGTCGAGCGGCAGAGCCCCGAAGGAGGCCATGGCATCGACCATGAAAATCCGGCCGCACGCCTTCACCGCTTCGGCGATATCATGGATCGGATTGACGATGCCGGAGGTGGTTTCACAGTGAACCATCCAGACGTGGCTGATCGCCGGATCGGCGTCGAGTGCGAGTTTCACTTCTTTGGCGGTAGGAGCGGCGGCCCCCTCGCCCTTGTCGATTTTCAGATTACGGCGGCGAATGCGCTTGAGAATCGCTGCGGCGCGTTCGCCATAGACGCCGTTGCAAACCACGAGTGTTTTGCTTTCCACCGACGGGCAGAAGGAGCCAAGCGCCGCCTCGATGGCGAAGGTGCCCGAACCCTGCATGATCACGCAGTCATAGTCCGGCCCGCAATTGGCGAGTTTCAGGAGCCTCTTGCGGATGTCGCCCACAATCTGCCGGAATTCCGGATCGCGCGAACCCCAGTCCGCCAGCATCGTGAGTTTCACCGTTTGCGAGGTGGTGAGCGGGCCCGGCGTCAGGAGATACGGCATATCATCCTGGCCGGGAGGGCCCTTGAATTCGGGCGCGATGCGCGATGCCGCCGATACCATGAAACGTTCCTCTTCCGATTCATTCTTCGCCACTCGCATGGCATTGGTCAATCGTAATAAATTCCACTTCGCCGGGAAATGCTATAGGTCTAAAAGACCCCATGATTTTCAAGGCCGCCTGCATCCAGAATTCCGCCACGCCAGACGTCGATCACGATATCGGCGTGCTCAGCCGCTTGATCGGCAAGGCGGCTTCGGCGGGTGCCCGCTTCATTGCGACACCTGAATATTGCGCCGGGCTCGATACCAAGGATGGCCTTCTGTTTCCTTTCGCGCGCGCCGAGCCCGATCACCCTGTGATACCGGCGCTAGCGGCGTTGGCTGTCCAGCATGGCGCATGGATCCTGATCGGCTCGATCGGCGTCAAGGCGCCCGATGGCCGCATTTTCAATCGCTCGATCCTGTTGAACCCGCAAGGTGCCATCACCGCGCGTTATGACAAGATCCACATGTTCGATGTCGATCTGGGCGACGGCAACACCTATCGGGAATCGGCCACCATCGCCGCCGGGGACAAGGCGGTTCTAAGCCCTTGCATTTCAGGAACCATCGGTCTGTCGGTCTGCTACGACTTGCGCTTTGCCGGTCTTTATCGCGCCTATGGCCAGGCGGGAGCCACCATGCTGGCCATCCCGGCGGCGTTCACCAAACTCACGGGCGAAGCCCACTGGCATATGCTCAACCGCGCCCGGGCCATTGAAAACGGCGCTTATGTGATTGCACCCTGCCAATACGGAACGCTGGCCGGAGGTTCCCGGTGTTATGGCCATTCCCTGATCGTCGATCCCTGGGGACGCGTGTTGGCCGAGGGTGGTGAGGCGGAAACCGTCATCGTGGCCGATATCGCCCCCGAACTCGTGGATACGACTCGCCGCCGCATTCCCTCGCTCCGCCATGACCGGCCATTTGCGGTCGGAGAGGTTTAGACCACCGGCGTCCACAGCACCTGGTCAATGTGTGTGGCGCCTGACGCCAGCATGACAAGCCGGTCGAAACCAAACGCTACGCCGGAAGCGGGCGGCATCATGCCCAAGGCCTCGAGCAGCTCCCCGTCGATGGGATAGCGTTCCCCGTAAAGGCGCTCTTTCACATCCATCTCCAATTCAAAACGGCACCGCTGTTCGAATGGGTCCGTCAGTTCGCCAAAGCCATTGGCAAGCTCTAGCCCGCAGGCATAGAGCTCAAACCGCTCGGCAACACGGGAATCGTGTGCGCAGGTGCGCGCCAGTGCCGCTTCAACGGAAGGATATTCGTAGAGTATCGCCGGGCCCTTCATGCCGAGATTGGGCTCTACTTTCTCGACCAGAATGCGGCTGAAAATATCGGACCAGCTATCATCGGCGGCGACGCGCACGGGCGATTGCGCCGCAAGAGCGTCGCGGCCGGAATTTCCCTCAATATCTAGCGTGGCCAGCAGATCGACATTGGCGTAACGGTCGAAGGCCTGCGCCACGGTTAGCCATTCCGGTTCGGCCATGGGATCGATTTCCCGTCCCCGCCAGAGAAAAACTTCTGTTCCCGCTGTTTCTGCGGCAAGCCGCAGCAAGGCAATTGCATCGGCAATGACGGACTCATAAGGCGCATTCGCCCGGTACCATTCCAGCATGGTGAATTCGGGTGAATGGATAGGGGTTCGTTCGCGGTTGCGATAAACCCGCGCCATGTCGAAAATGCGCGTCTCGCCCGCCGCCAGCAGTTTCTTGCAGGCAAATTCCGGCGAGGTATGGAGATAGCGCCGTTCATGGCTGCCATCGGGGTGGATCAAATCGGTGGCAAAGCCATGCAGATGCGCCTCATTGCCGGGCGAGATTTGAAGGACGGCGCATTCGACCTCGATGAAATCGCGATTTCCAAACCACGCTCTGATGGCGCTGGCGATTCTGTTTCTGGCGATCAGAAACGGCCGCCGGTCGCGGTGCCGGTCAGGTGAAAACCACGGGGATAAAACGGACTTCGACATAAATTCCGAGGGGGTTGGCTTCATGGGTCCGCGCTGCTAATACCCGCGCGGCCCCTTTACGGCAATTTCAAAGAAAGCGAATAATTGGTCAAGATCATCGCCAGCGGCGTTCGCAAGGGCAATGTCATCGAGCATAGCGATGGCAAGCTGTACGTCGTGCTCAAGGCGGAAAGCATGCATCCCGGCAAGGGCACGCCGACGACCACCATCGACATGCGCCGCATTTCCGACGGCGTGAAAACCAACGTGCGCTACAAGACGACGGATACAATGGAGCGGGCTTTCGTTGAAACCGTGACACACGGCTATCTTTACCAGGATGGCGGGATGTATGTGTTCATGAATCCCGAGAGCTTCGAGCAGATCAGCCTCTCCGCCGACATGCTCGGCGAGCAGGCCGCCTTCCTGCAGGAAGGCATGCAATGCCAGATCGCGCTGTTCAACGGCGTGCCGATCTCCATCGAGCTGCCGCAGCGCGTGGTGCTTGAGATCGTCGACACGGAACCGGCCATCAAGAACCAGACGGCATCGTCCTCGTTCAAGCCGGCGGTTCTTTCGAATGGCGTGCGCACCATGGTGCCGCCCCATGTTGCCTCCGGCACCCGCATCGTGGTGGCGACCGAAGACGGTTCCTACGTCGAGCGCGCCAAGGACTAGGTTTTTCTGAAGACCGCGACGGTTTCCACATGGGATGTCCATTTGAACTGGTCGATGGGCGTCACCACTTCAATCCGAAAACCACCGCCTGCCAGGATTTCGGCATCGCGCGCCAGCGTGACAGGATCGCAGGAGACGGCGATAACGGTCTTCACCTTCGATTTGGCAATCTGCCGCGCTTGGGCTTCCGCACCTGCCCTTGGCGGATCGAAGACAACCGCATCGAAATCCTGCAACTCATTTGCCACCAGGGGCTCGCGGAAGAGGTCGCGGACGGCGGTTTCGATGGGCTTGAGGCCAGGCGTTGCGCGGGCGGCTTGGCCCAGCGCCGCAATCGCCCATTTGTCGTTGTCGAAAGCCGCAACACGAGTGGTTGCGGCCAGGCGAAGAGCAAACGGGCCGCAGCCGCAAAACAGATCGGCGGCGTACTTTGCTTTGCCGATAGCGGCGATGACGCATTCCGCCAGACGCGTTTCACCCGCTTCGGTCGCCTGCAGGAATGAAGCAGGCGGTAACATAACCTCGCCGCGGCCCATCTTCACCGACGGGATCGCGCGCGTGACAATGATATCGCCATTGACAGTGAGCCGGGCGAGATCGAGATCGTTGCCAAGACTTGCGAGCTTCGGCGCCTCGCGCTCCGCGATCATGCGTTCGGCCTTCACCGCCGCATCGATGCCGCCAGCCGTCGCCGTCAGCGCCACATCACAATCGCCAAGCTTTTCACCAAGCGCGCGGGCGATGTCCATGGCACCGGCCAGTTGCGGGACCACGATTGGGCAGCGCTCGATATCCAGCAGGGCATGACTGCGCGCCGCCATGAAGCCCGCCGTGACTTCGCCGTTCTTGCGGCGGACATGAAGGCTAACCCTGCGGCGGCCGGCACCGTGCGCATCAATCAAATCGCCTACCGGAACTTCGATGCCCCGGCGGCGGAGTGCCGTTTCAACCAGTCCGCGTTTCCACATGCGATAGGGTTTTTCATTCCAATGCTGCAACTGGCAGCCGCCGCATGTGCCGAAATATTGGCAGAACGGTTCGACCCTGGCGGGCGAGACATTTTCGATGCGAACGATCTTCGCCCGTTCACCATCCATAGTGGCGAGGATTGTTTCGCCCGGCAGCCCATAGGGTACGAAAACGGTCCGCCCCTCATCCACGGCGAGGCCTTCGGCCCGGCGGCCAAGGCCCATGATTTCCAGACGGCGATCCGTCACCCGGAAGACGCTGGGTACGCGATGGCGATGGCATGGCCTGTTCGGAGCGAAATCCGCACTGGCCCGTTAGCTACATTCGAGAGCGTGAGTGTCGAGCCTAGTGGCACATCGCGTTTGACCAGTGGCCATTTCACGCCATCGAGATCGAGCCCGCCAAGATCGGTAAAAGGGACAAGGCTGATGCGCGTTTGTTCCGGCAAATCGATCTCGCGAGTTCCCGGAATGACGGGATAGGCCTCTTCATCGCCACTGGTAATGAAGCTCTCGATCCCGGCTAGCGCCAATTGCAGGACTTGGCCGAAATGCCCGAGCATATGATCGGCCTGGCCGCCGAAGCCGCCGGCGAGAACCAATTTCCTGGCACCGCGCTCCCTCGCTACGGCGATGGCGAGGCCGCCGTCGGTAATATCCTTTGCCGCGGGATGCTGCTGGCGCGGCACCTTGGAGTATCGCGCGGCGAGTTCGGGTGGCGTTGAATCGAAATCGCCCACCCATAGTTCCGGCGCCAATCCCAATGCCGCCGCATGGACCATGCCACGGTCGGCCGCGATAACGCGGCACCCTGCAAGCTGCTTTCGCAACCGGGGGGTCGCCACCACATCGCCGCCGAGAAGAATGGCAAACCGCGTCATCCAACCCTTGTAGCAAATGAGGCTTGTCAGCGCACCCGCCAAGCCCTATTGATCGCCCCGCTCTCAACGGGGTGCCGCGCCTGAGCGGCTGAGAGGGGCTATCGCTCCAACCCGCTGAACCTGATCCGGATCATGCCGGCGGAGGGATTGATAGCGGAGTTCCCCTGAACTTCAGTCTTCCATCCAACGGCGAATGGAGGACCCATGAAGAAAATCATCATCGCCCTGTTTGCTCTTCTGGCTTTTGCCGCGCCCGCGGCGGCCAAGGAGACGCTGACCATCTACACCTATGACAGTTTTGTCACCGAATGGGGACCGGGTGCCAAAATCAAGGACGCCTTCGAGAAGACCTGCGATTGCGTCATCGAATGGGTGGCCCCCGGCGACGGTGTCGCAGTGCTTAATCGCCTCAAGCTCGAAGGCAACAATACCAAGGCCGATGTGGTTCTGGGTCTCGACACGAACCTCACATCCGAGGCCGTTGCCACCGGGCTTTTCGGCAAGCATGGCGTCGATTTTGGTTTGGCGAAGACGCCGGTTGCCTGGACCGATGAATATTTCATGCCCTTCGATTTCGCCCATTTCGCCATCGTCTATGACAGCCAGACGGTGAAGCAGCCGCCCACAAGCCTCGACGAACTGGTGAACGGCGATCCCGCCCAGAAGATCGTGTTGCAGGACCCCCGCTCGTCTACGCCCGGCCTTGGCTTCCTGTTGTGGATGAAGTCTGTCTACGGCGAGCACAGCGATCAAGCCTGGGCCAAGCTCAAGCCCCGCGTCCTGACGACGGCGCCGGGCTGGTCGGAAGCCTATGCGCTGTTCACCAAGGGCGAGGCGCCCATGGTGCTTTCGTACACCACATCGCCCGCCTATCATGCGATCGCCGAGAACAGCGAGCGCAACAAGGCGGCAGGTTTCAGCGAGGGACACTATTTGCAGATCGAGGTCGCGGGCCTGATCGAAGCTTCGCCCGAGCGGGCACTCGCGGCGAAGTTCCTGACGTTCATGATGGAGCCGGGCTTCCAGGATCAAATCCCGACCAACAACTGGATGTTCCCGGCGGGTACGACCTCGGCGCCGCTGCCAGCCGCCTTCGACGCATTGGTGAAACCAGCCAAAACGCTGCTTTTTACGCCGGACGAGGTGGCGGAAAATCGCCGCGCGTGGATCGACGAGTGGCTTAACGTCATGGCGAAATGAGCGCGGGCGGTGCCAGGCATTCGCAAACGCCGGCGATCCTGGCGCTCGCGGTCATTGGCGCTGCGGTCGGCGCTGGTTTTCTTCCCGTTCTCTTGATTGGAGCGGGGGGGCGCCTCGCCCAAGGGGATCCCTATCTCCTGCATGTCGCAGGTTTCACACTGTTGCAGGCCGGGCTATCAACCGTTTTGTCGATCCTCATAGCCGTGCCGGTGGCGCATGCCCTGGCGCGCCGGAAATTTTACGGTCGAGGCTTCATCTTCCGGCTGTTTTCACTGCCGCTGGCAATTCCGGCAATCGTTATGGTTCTGGGCATTGTCGAAATTTACGGTGGAAACGGCCTGCTAGGCGGGCTGTTCGACATCTATGGGCTCAAGGGCATCCTGTTCGCCCATGTGTTTTTCAATTTTCCGCTGGCAACCCGAATACTCTTAAGCCGTCTCGCGGCCGTTCCCTTCGAAAGCTGGCGGCTTGCGGCCCAGCTTGGATTCCGCGACCGCGACGTCTGGACCCGTATCGAGTGGCCACAGATTTCGGCAGGCTTGCCGGGGATCGCGATCCTCGTCTTTTTGCTGTGCACCGCAAGCTTCACTGTCGTACTAACGCTCGGCGGTGGACCGGGCGCCACGACATTGGAAGTCGCGATCTATCAGGCTCTGCGGTTTGATTTCGATCCCTCGCGGGCAGTCGGATTGGCATTGCTGCAATTGACGATCTGTTCGGTGCTGGCACTTCTGGCGCATCGCCTTGGCGTTGGGGTGCAAGTGTTGCCGTCCTTCCGCGCGATCGCTACCCGCTACGACGGCAAAACAGCCATCGCGCGCGCAAGCGATTTCGTGGCGATCGTTTTGGGGCTGGCAATTCTCATTCCTCCCATGACGGCCGTTGCCGTTTCCGGCATCGCGCATTTGCACTTTGGAACGGATGTTGCCGCCGCAGCGGTGACGAGTCTTGGCGTCGGCATGGCTTCCGCCAGCGCCTCCATGGTTCTCTGCTGGCCTTTGGCGCAAGCGGCGGCGCGGCAACCGGGCTGGAGCGGCCTTTCATCGCTTGCGGTCGTGGCGGGCCTGATCATGCCGCCCGCTGTTCTGGCGACAGGCTGGTTCGTCCTGTTGAATCGCTTTTCGGTTTTTGCCATCCCGGCGCCAGCGCTTGTCATCGCCATGAGCGTGCTGATGGCGCTTCCCTTCGCCTATACGGTGCTGGCGCCCGCGGTTGCGGCTTCCGCGAAGCAGCATGACCGGCTTTGCGCCAGTCTTGGCATCCACGGCATGGGCCGCTTCATTCGGATCGATCTCCCATCCCTCAGGCGGCCACTTGGGCTTGCCTTCCTCATGGGGGCAATCGTTTCGCTTGGCGACCTCAGCGCCATCACGCTGTTTGGGTCGCAAGGGTTCACCACGCTTCCGGCACTGATCTATCGCCAGATGGGCGGCTACCGGATGGCGGAAGCTGCGGGAACGGCATTCCTTTTGATGCTTTTCACTCTGGCGCTGGTGATGCTCGCCGAATGCTGGAGGGGCCGGGATGATTAGTCTCGAAAATGCCGCCTTCCATTATGAGGACATGGCGATGCTTTTCACCCTTGAGGTGCCGAAAGATTCTTTCACCGCCGTCATCGGGCCGAGTGGCGCTGGAAAATCGACGCTGCTCTCCCTCATCGCCGGTTTCGACATTCCCTTTTCCGGCAGCATTCGGATCGGCGGCCGCGATATGGCGGGGCTTGCTCCCGGCCAGCGCCCCGTCAGCATGATATTTCAGGACAACAATGTCTTCGGCTATCTCGATCTCCGGCAGAATGTGGCGATCGGCCTGTCGCCCAGTCTCAAGCTCACAGGCACACAAGACGCGGAAACGGACGATGCCCTGCGGCGCGTGGGACTCTACGAATTGCGCCACCGCAAGCCCGGTGAGGTTTCCGGCGGCGAGCGCCAGCGTGTGGGCATCGCCCGCGCCCTGGTGCGCAACAAGCCGGTTCTCCTCCTCGATGAACCTTTCGCGGCACTTGGGCCCGCGCTGCGGCGCGGCATGCTGGATCTCCTTCGCGAGACGCAACAAGAGAAGCGCCTCACCATTCTCATGGTTTCGCACCAGCCGGAAGATGCGCGGCATGCGGCAAGCCATACGGCCTTCGTTCAACAAGGCCAGGTCCTGGCGATGGCGCCGACGGGCGAATTTTTCCGCAGGTCCAATCTGCCGGAGCTTCGGGATTATCTATAGCGGTTCCCGGCGAAGCGATTTCACTTTGCCGGAAACCGCTCTATGAGATCGCAATGCCGCAGTTGACCGATCCCCGCGCTCTTCGTTCCGCCTTCGGAACTTTCGCCACGGGTGTAACCGTCATTACCACGCTTGGGCCCAAGGGGGAGCCCGTCGGCAATACCGTCAATTCCTTTAATTCCGTCTCACTCGATCCGCCGCTCGTATCCTGGAGCCTGGCGCGCAACGCCTACAGCCTCAAAACCTATCTCACTGCGGAACATTTCGCCGTGAATGTCTTGCGCGAAGGCCAGGATGACATATCGGCCCGCTTCGCGAGTTTCGGAGGCGGCAAATGGCAAGGCATCGATTATAAGACCTGGGAGAGCGGTTGCCCGGTCCTGCCCAACGCTCTGGCGATTTTCGAATGCCGGCTGATGCAGACCTTTGAGGGCGGGGATCATGTGATCTTCCTGGGCGAAATTATCGGGTTCGATCACGATCCCACCGGCAAGCCGCTGATCTTTTGGCGCGGCGGCTATCATGCTATTGATGGGCAAGGGTGAGCCATGTTTCTCTCGGTGTTTGAGCTGTTCAAGATCGGTATCGGCCCGTCGAGCTCCCACACCATGGGGCCGATGGTCGCCGCGCGGCGCTTTCTGGAAACCGCGGGCGCCATGTCCCTGCCTCATGCCGGGCGTCTGAGCGTCAGATTGCATGGCTCTCTCGCCTTCACCGGCAAGGGCCACGGTACCGACCGCGCCGTGGTGCTGGGGCTTGCCGGAGAAACACCGGAAGGGATCGACCCCGACCGCGTGGAACCCATTCAGGCCGAGATGGCGGCGCGTGGGAACATCGTGCTGGCGAGCGGCAACCGGGTCGCTTTCGATCCGGCCCGCGATGTGATCTTCGATTTCGGCCCGGCTCTTCCCGGTCATTCCAATGGCATGGTGTTCCGCATCCTCGATGACGACAACAACACGCTGGTATCCGAAACTTATTATTCGGTTGGCGGCGGTTTTGTGCAAAACGAGGCGGAGCGCCGGGCGGCGGTGGCCGAGGGCAAAACCAAGCCGAAGCTCGATGTGCCTTGGCCTTTCGCAAAAGCGGCCGAAATGCTCGACATGGGCAAGCAATCGGGACTGAGCATCGCCGGCATGAAACGCGCCAATGAGATGGCGCTGATGAGCGGCCCGGACCTCGATAAAGGTCTCGACCGCATTTGGGACGCCATGGCCTCTTGCATGAATCGTGGCCTCAGCCAGGGAGGTACATTGCCGGGTGGACTCAAGATCAGACGCCGCGCTTCCGATATCCTACGCCAGCTCAAGCAGGAGCAAGGCGGCAATGCGATCCAGCCGCATCAGGTCATGGATTGGCTTTCGGTCTATGCGCTGGCGGTGAACGAAGAGAATGCGGCGGGTGGCAAGGTGGTGACGGCGCCGACCAATGGTGCTGCCGGTGTCATGCCCGCGACGATCCGCTATTACCTCGACCATTGCGTCGGTGCGGACGCACGGGGCATCCGCACCTTTCTGCTGGCCTCGGCGGCCATCGGCGGCATCATCAAGCACAATGCCTCGATCTCGGGCGCCGAGGTCGGCTGTCAGGGCGAAGTGGGCTCGGCTTCCGCCATGGCGGCGGCGGGACTGTGCGCGGCCCTGGGCGGTAGCAATGAAC
>JBOHKD010000001.1:0-32248 GCA_050728895.1 Aestuariivirga sp. | reverse complement strand
GGCTTGGGCCGGGGCCTGGGAATGGGATCGGCAACAATCGTTTCCGCCGCGGGTTTCGGTTGGCGCGCCTTTGGCGTCTCGCTCGCCTCCTGGGTTAATTCGGCCAATTCCTCATCATCTTCTTCGTAAGCGGTCTCGACGGGATTAATTTGCTTTGCCTGTTGGGAAGGCGAATTGGTATCGGCCAGCAACATCTGATCCTGCCGGTTGATGCGAGCACCTACGGTCTTGCGGTAGTCACGCATAATCGCCGCCATTTCCCGCGCTCCGATACCGGGACCCCAGTGCCGCACGTGGCCCGAGTCCACATGCAGGAAGCCGGTTGGCCCGCCAGAACTCCGGTAATAGCCAACACCCCCCACCTTGCGCACCAGGGCGCTGTTGCGCATCCTGATCGTTGGCACATCGGGGAAATAGATATCGATGGCTTTGCCGAGGATATGCTGGCTCTTCTTGGCCACGTTACGGCCGATCTTTTTCAAAAAGCCGTTGGTTTGGGTCGAACGGTAACCGCTCACGATGTTCACGGGCGCCTTGGAGCCCAGATCGGCATGGAGTTCCCAGACCAGATCGACGGTCTTTGGGTCGATGGCGATCACTTCATTGCGGCGCCAGTCGCGCAGCAGATAATTGATTTGCTTCATGGCCGAAGGAACGTATCGGCCGTTGACCATATAGGTCACGGTCAGATCTTCACCGGTATGGATATGATGCAGGGAAATGGTGCGCGTTTCGCCGCTCGACAGGGCGGGCGCTCCAAAACCCAACCACACGCCCGCAGCAAGGGCTGCGGCGATCGCGGACGAGGCGACAGCTTTCCTAAAACGCGGCATCGATGACCGGCGTCGCTCGGTGTCCCTGACCAAACTCATTCCCCATGCACAACCGGGCTGTTTCCCGATTCCCCTTCTGGCTTCCCCGTCCAGGTTCCCACAAGGCGATATGCCCGCTTACACCCATTCCGGCCTTCAAACAAGGATTAGGCTGCCGCCGCCCGATCCCCTCTGTTGTCCAATGTGAAAGAGCATCGTTAATATCGGCTTAACCCGAGGCAAACAAAGAAAATTCGGGTTCCGATAGGGGTTAGCGCTGGGCCAGGAGCGTGGTGGAGACAGCCTTGTCCATGGCCGCGTCGCGGCCGTAGATATCGTTGAAATACTGAATTTTTCCGGTCTCGTCCGGCCAAGCCGTGAAATAGGTGATGTGGACCGGTACCTTGCTGGCGAGCGGCACCGTTTGGCTATTTCCGCTCTCGGTGTTGGCGTCGACTTTGGAGCGGGCCCATCCAAGCAGGATGGTGGCGAATTCGCGGGGGTTTTCAACCCGGATGCAGCCATGGCTGAAGGTCATTACGTCCTTGGCAAAGAGATTCTTGGTGGGGGTGTCGTGCATGTAGATATTGTGGGTGTTGGGGAAAAGAAACTTCAGTTCGCCCAAGGCATTATCAGCACCCGGCGGCTGCTGGATATTAAATGGAACCTTGCGCTCATAGGCCCACCAGTCGATGTCGCTTGAGGCCACCTGGCGGCCACTGGCGGTGGTCACCTTGAAGCCAATGCGATCGAGATAGGAGGGATCGCTCCAGAGCTTGGGCAGATATTCATTGGCGACGATCGACGGTGGCACCCCCCAGGACGGGTTGAACACCACGGTTTCGATCTCGTCATGAAATGCCGCGGTCTGGGTGTTGGGTTTGCCGACAATGATTTTGCTGCGCCAAATCTCCGACTGCCCCTCCATGACCTGAACCTGGAAGGCAGCCGGATTTACGAAAACATGGCGTGAGCCAAGCTGCTTCGGCAACCACCGCATCCGTTCCATGTTGTTGGCGAGACGGCGCAGATTGCGCACATCGCCATGGTTGTTCAGGGCCTTGACGGTGCTGTTGTCGAGTCTGCCCGTTGCCTTGATGCCGGCGGTCTTTTGAAATTCCTTCAGCGCCCCGGAAAGATCCGAATCAAGCATGTCGTCGGCGTCATCGGCCACCGGCGTGGCGCTGCGGTCCAGGCTTGCGAGGCGCACGCGGACCGCCGGGATGCGGCTGTCGGTCTGGCCGAGTTTCACGCGCTGGCCGGTGGCGATCGGCACAAATGCCGTCTCGCTCATTTCCTTGCGGAGCTTGGCAAGCTCCGCCCTCATGGCGCCATAGGCCGGATGCTTGGGTTGCAGCTCGCGGAGATAGAGATCGGGATAAGGCGACCAGGCAAGCATGTTCAGGTCGTGGGGCGTGGAGCCTCGCTCGGGTGTGATATCGTTATAGCGTGACAGGCGCCGGGGATCGAACTGGCCGCCGGAAACATCCCGGGCATATTTCAACGACATGGCCGTGAGGCCGAGATCGAAGCGTGCCAGTTCCGCGAGGCCGCTCTCTCCCAGACGCTCCACGGCGGCAAAATCCGACAACGCCGGAGGCAGAAAATTGGCGGGTTGCATACCCTCCTCGGCCGCCGAGGCTAGAACCTTCAGAACCGCGCTGGACCTAGCCGCGACCTTGCCCTGGTCGATCCATAAGGGATGGAAGCCACGGGCGCGGTAATGATCAAGCATTGCCTGCCGAATTTCCGGAAGAATGCGAATGCCGAGGTCTTTGGCTGTAAGCGCATCATAGAGGGCGGCGGCTGCGGGATCGGCCGGGCGGGGTTTTTTGATACTTGTTCCGCTTAAGGGAACCAGCTTGTCGGCGGCATAGGTGAGATTACCGGTACCGTAGCCCGAATCCGCTTCCGGATCGCCGTCGTTGCCGCGGGGAATTCTCCGGAACCAAGGAGCATAGAGTCTCGATCCGTAGATGATCCGCACGCCATCGTCGTAGCCGCCCCACCAGTTGCGCGATTTTTTCCGTGAATTCCATGGGTTGTCGAACGCGAACGAACTTTCGAAAGCACTCCAGCTCTTCTTCGCGGGATTGTCTCTCTTCTTAGCCAAGACCACACTTGACGCGAAAGCTACCGTCAACAGAACCGCAGTCAAACGCACGAGAAGGGACTTCATGGAACAAAATTCCCGATATTAACTCTGAAAGTTAGCCACCCGATTGTGGCATTTCAACTAGCAAGGAGGATCGCCCGGATAAAATAAAATTGAGTGTCACCCAATTGCCTCGTCGAGTCCCATATCCTTCATTTTCCGGTACAGCGTCGAGCGTCCGATTCCGAGCTTGCGGGCGACTTCCGACATCTGGCCGCGGTAGCGGTTAAGGGCGAGCCGGATCATGTCGGCTTCGACCTCCTCAAGCTTGCGGATGTGACCGCCGCCTGTGACCGCGGGAATGCCCAGTGCCATTCCGTCGCTGACCGAGGCCCCGGCGGAACGGGCAACCGAAGTGCCGCCGGCCATCGCCGCCGCGCCTTGGGGAAGCGCCGGCTTGGGCGGTTGCACGGGAGCGGCTGGAATCTGGATTTCATAGCCTTCCACGAGGCCGGCGATTTGGGGAAAGTCCTGAACTTCGAGCTTGTCGCCCTCGCACAGCACGATGGCCCGGAACACGGTATTTTCAAGCTGACGCACATTGCCTGGCCAGGAATAGGCTCCAAGCAGGCTCAAAGCCCGGGGGTCGATACCCCGCACCTTGCGGCCCTCCTCGGCGGCGAAGCGGGTGATGAAGTGCTCGGTCAGCGGCGGGATATCTTCCTTGCGCTCGCGCAGCGGCGGAACCATGATCGGGTAAACATTGAGGCGATAATAGAGATCCTCGCGGAACTGGCTCTGCTTCACCATCTCGATCATGTTGCGATTGGTGGCGGAAATTAGTCTTATATTGACCTTGACAGGTTTGCGGGCACCCACCGGATCGATCTCGCCCTCTTGAATGGCGCGCAACAGCTTGACTTGCATGTCAAACGGCAATTCGGCGACTTCATCGAGAAACAGGGTTCCGCCATCGGCCTCCTGGAATTTTCCGAAGTGCTTGCCCGTAGCGCCGGTGAACGAACCTTTTTCATGGCCAAACAAAATTGACTCGACAAGATTTTCCGGAATGGCGCCGCAGTTGACGGCGACGAACGGCTTGCCCGGCCGCTCGCTTTCGCCCTGGATGGCGCGGGCGATCATTTCCTTGCCGACGCCCGATTCCCCTTCGATCAGTATGGGGATGTTCGACTGCGCCCCCCGGCGTCCGAGCCGGAGCACGTTGGCCATGGCGGGCGAGGAGGCGATGAGATCGTCGAATGTGAGGGCGCCCCCCACCTTCTTGTTGAGACGTTTCACCTCCTCCGTCAGGGCATTCACCTTGAGAAGGTTCTGGATCGATACCTTCAGCCGCTCCGGCGAGATGGGTTTCACCACGAAGTCATCGGCGCCGGCGCGCATGGCTTTGATGACGGTTTCGATCGAGCCTTGCGCCGTTTGCACGATCACCGGAAGATCGCCACGCACCGCCTGTAGCTTCTCAAGGAACTCAAGGCCGTCCATGCCCGGCATGTTGAGATCCAGGATAACAAGCTCGATGTTGCCGCCATTTTGGCTTTTAAGGGTTTCAATACCTTTGGCTCCGCCATCCACCGGGAAAGGCTCGAAGCCGAAACGCTTGACAAGTTCTTCGAGGATTCGGCGCTGGGCGGGATCATCCTCGACAATCAGTATGCGGGAAGCCATGCTCGACTAACAACTTTCGATAAAAGCCGGATTTAGGAGTTGAGCGGATGAGGGGCGCTGCCTCTCGCTTTGCATGCCCTCCAATTTGGCAGGTAACGGTAAAGGCCGGATTAATGGGTTAGCGCGTTTGAGGACACTCCGGCGGTTTGACGGTGGAGTGGCGTTGCGAGGAAGGCTTTCCTCCGCCATATGAGGGCCCCGCCTATCAAAGGATCCGCCATGACCGCAACGCCCGCCCTTGGAAACCTGCCCGAATGGAATCTCGCCGATCTTTATGCCGCGCCCGATGCGCCGGAGTTTGCCGCCGACATGCGTGCTGGCGAGGCGCGGGCCAAAGCCTTCGCGGAAAAATACCGGGGCAGGCTTGCTTCGCTCGACGGCGAACAACTGGCGGAAGCGCTTAAAGCCTATGAGGCGCTTTCCGATCTACTGGGCCGTACCGGCTCTTATGCGCAACTTTATTATGTGGGCGACACGACCGATCCGGCGCGCGGCAAATTCTACGGCGATGTAAATGCCAAACTTACCGAGATTTCGACGCTCCTGCTGTTTTTCGAACTCGAACTCAACCGCATCGATGATGCCGCGCTGGAAAAAGCCGCTCAGGTTCCGGCCTTTGCACATTACAAGCCGTGGATTGATAATTTGCGCATGGAAAAACCCTATCAGCTTGACGACAAGCTGGAAGAGCTTTTCCTCGAAAAATCCCAGACAAGCTTCAGCGCCTTCAACCGGCTTTACGATGAATCCCTGGCGGCGATGCGTTTCGAGGTAAACGGCGAAAAGCTGACGCTCGAGCCCACACTTAATCTGCTGCAGGACAAGGCTGAAGCAAAGCGAAAAGCCGGGGCCGAGGCCTTGGCCCGGACCTTTAAGGAAAATCTCCAGCTCTTCACTTTGATCACCAACACCCTGGCCAAGGACAAGGATATTTCCGACCGCTGGCGCGGTTTCAAGGACATCGCCGCCGCTCGCCATCTTTCCAACCGCGTCGAGCCTGAGGTTGTGGCGGCCCTCGTTCAAGCGGTGCGCGCCGCTTACCCCAAGCTGTCGCACCGCTACTACAAGATGAAAGCCAAATGGCTGGGCAAGGACAAGCTCATGCATTGGGACCGCAACGCCCCCCTTCCCAGCGAAGACACGCAAGCTGTGCCGTGGGCCGATGCCCGGAAGATCGTGCTCAAAGCCTATGGCGATTTCGCTCCTGAAATGGCTGAAATTGCCGGAACCTTCTTCGACAAGAACTGGATCGATGCACCCACCCGGCCCGGCAAGGCGCCGGGCGCCTTTGCCCACCCGACAGTGCCCTCGGCACACCCTTACGTGCTGCTCAATTATCTTGGCCGCACGCGGGACGTGATGACGCTCGCCCATGAGTTGGGCCACGGTGTGCATCAGGTGCTGGCCAGGGGCCAAGGCGCGCTGATGGCTTCCACTCCTCTGACACTGGCCGAGACGGCAAGCGTGTTCGGCGAAATGCTGACTTTCCAAGCCCTCCTCAAGCAGACAACGGACGCCAAGAAGCGCAAGGCGCTGCTCGCCTCCAAGGCAGAGGACATGCTCAACACGGTGGTACGCCAGATCGCCTTCTATACATTCGAGCGCCAAATCCACACGGCGCGCAAGGAGGGAGAACTGACGCCTGACCGCATCAACGCCATCTGGCTTGGCGTTCAAAAGGAAAGCCTGGGCGAGGCTATCGAATTCGGGCCGGGTTACGAAACCTTCTGGACGTATATTCCCCACTTCATCCATTCGCCTTTTTATGTTTATGCCTATGCCTTCGGCGACTGTCTGGTGAACTCGCTTTATGCGCGGTACCGGGAAAGCGAGACGGGTTTCCAGGAAAAATATTTCGCCATGCTGAAGGCCGGCGGCAGCAAACACCACAATGAATTGTTGGCGCCCTTCGGCCTCGATGCCACCGATCCCGGCTTTTGGCAGAAGGGCCTGTTGGTTATCTCCGGCATGATCGGCGAACTTGAAGGGATGGACGAGGGTTAGTTTACGTGACTTATCGCCGCGCCGCGGGGGACGGCTTGCGGCGGCGGGCGGGGTTGGCTACAGAGTTCAACGACTTGCGACCAGGGGGTATACGATGGCAGAGCAGACGTCTTCAACTTCGAATTCCGGCGACATGGAGGCGCACCGCGGCGCTTTTGAGGGTTTCCTCAAGGGGGTTTTGGGGCTTGCCCTGATTTCCGGCTTCACGCTGATTGCGCTTGTGGCGTTCCGCTTCGCCCACACACTCAATGTTCTAACGGGATTTGCCGGATTGGCGCTGGGACTGATCGCGGTCACTATCGATGCGCGCACCGGCTCGCGCTGGCTGCTGTCGCTCGGCCTTCTGGTGCTGTTCGGGCTCATCACCGCGATCAAGGTCTCGTAAACCTGGCGCCGGTCACATGAAGCTTGCCATTCCCACCGAAACATTTCCGGGAGAAGCGCGCGTCGCGGCCAGCCCCGACACGGTCAAGGCTTATGTGAAAAAGGGCCTTGAGGTGGCCGTACAGGCGGGCGCGGGCGCGGGTTCTCACATATCTGACGAAGCCTTCGCTGGCGCGGGAGCGAAAATCGTCAAGAATGGTTTCAGCGATGCGGACATCGTGTTGACGGTCCGCCGCCCCTCGGATGCGCTGGTGAAGTCTCTCAAGCAGAGCGCGGTGCTGGCGGGCGGCCTTGATCCCTATGGCGGCCGGAATGGTCTTGAAGCGCTGGCGAAATCCGGTCTCACGCTGTTCGCCATGGAACTGATGCCGCGCATCAGCCGCGCCCAATCCATGGATATCCTTTCATCGCAGGCCAATCTGGCGGGCTACAAGGCGGTAATCGATGCCGCGGGCGCATATGGGCGCGCTTTTCCGATGATGATGACGGCGGCGGGCACGGTGCCGCCCGCCAAGGTGTTCATCATGGGTGTGGGTGTCGCGGGGCTGCAAGCCATCGCCACGGCGCGGCGCCTAGGCGCCATCGTTTCGGCAACCGACGTGCGCAAGGCTACGGAAGAGCAGGTGAAGAGCCTCGGCGCCAAATTCATATTCGCCGATGTGGCGGACGCGGCAACAGCGGGCGGCTATGCCAAGGAACTATCGGCGGAAGACAAGGCCAAGCAGGCGCAACTGGTGGCCGAACACATCAAGACCCAGGACATCGTCATCACCACGGCGTTGATTCCCGGCCGTCCCGCGCCGGTGCTGGTGACAAAGGAAATGGTCGAGTCGATGAAGCCCGGCTCAATTATCGTCGATCTCGCCGTCGAGCGCGGCGGCAACTGCCCGTTGTCGAAGCCGGACCAGATCGCGGTGCATAATGGCGTGTCCATTATCGGAACGGTGAACCTTGCCGGAAGGCTAGCGGGCAATGCCTCGCCCCTCTACGCCAAGAACCTCGCCAATTTTCTCGATCTCATGGTGCAGAAAGACGGCACGTTCAAAATCGATTTTGACGACGAAATCATCAAGGGCACGCTGATCGGCCGCGACGGCGCGCTGGTGCATCCCATGTTTCAAGGAGCGAAGTGATGTGTGTTACTTGTCTTCGCCCCACACAGCGGGGAGAAGAAGGGGCCCCATCGCGCCTGCGCGATGGGGGAGATGAGGGGCTTTCGGAAGTCACCAGCGCCCATTTGCCCCTCACCTTTCCCATTGCTACGCAATGGGCCTCTTTCCTCTCCCCGCTAGCGCGGGGCGAGGACATCAAGCAAGGAGCGAAGTGATGGAACAGCTCTCACATGCGGTCGATCCCTTCATTTCGCTGTTTGGCATTTTCGTGCTGGCGGTATTCGTCGGCTATTATGTGGTGTGGAACGTAACGCCGGCTTTGCACACACCGCTCATGTCGGTGACTAATGCCATATCCTCGGTGATCGTGGTGGGCGCGCTGCTGGCGGTGGGTGCCGGCGCCATTGCCTCGGGCTCCACGGCCGCCATGATCTTCGGCTTTCTGGCACTCATCCTCGCATCGGTGAATATTTTCGGCGGCTTTCTCGTCACCAGCCGCATGCTTGCCATGTACAAGAAGAAGGACAAGTAAGCGATGTCGGCCAATCTCGCGGCCCTTCTCTATCTCGTGGCCGGCGCCTGTTTCATCATGGCACTGCGCGGGCTATCCTCGCCCGCCACATCGCGGGCCGGCAACATTTACGGCATGTCCGGCATGGCGCTTGCCATCCTCACCACCTTGGCATTAGCCAAGCCAACCGGCGCATTCGTCTGGGTGCTGATCATCGCCGGCATCGCCATCGGCGGCGGCATCGGCGCGGTTACGGCGCGGCGTATTGCCATGACGCAGATGCCGCAACTGGTTGCCGCCTTCCACTCCCTGGTTGGTCTCGCCGCCGTGTTCGTGGCTGCCGCCGCCTTCTATGCGCCCGATGCTTTCGGCATTGCCACGGATGGCCTAATCCACAGTCAAAGCCGCATCGAAATGGCGCTCGGTGCCGCCATCGGCGCTGTCACCTTCACGGGTTCGATTATCGCGTTCCTCAAGCTCGATGGCCGGATGAGCGGCGCTCCCATCCTGCTGCCGCAGCGCCATATCATCAACATCGGGCTGGGCGTGGCGTTGGTTGCCTTCATCTATCTGTTCTTCGTTAGCCAAAGCAGCATCGCTTTCTGGCTTCTGATCCTCATCAGCTTCGCGTTGGGCTTCCTGCTCATCATCCCGATCGGCGGCGCCGACATGCCGGTGGTGATTTCGATGCTCAATTCCTACTCCGGCTGGGCGGCAGCGGGCATCGGCTTCACGCTGGGCAACACCGCGCTTATCATCACAGGCGCACTCGTCGGTTCCTCGGGCGCCATCCTCTCCTACATCATGTGCAAGGGCATGAACCGCTCGTTCTTCTCGGTGATCCTCGGCGGCTTCGGCGGCGAGACTTCGGGCCCCGCGGCAACGGGCGAGACCAAACCGGTTAAACAAGGTTCGGCGGAGGATGCGGCCTTCGTCATGAAGAATGCGGGCTCGGTCATCATCGTTCCCGGCTACGGCATGGCGGTGGCGCAAGCCCAGCACGCGCTCCGCGAAATGGCCGATCATCTCAAGAAGGCCGGGGTCACGGTCAAATATGCCATTCACCCGGTGGCCGGCCGCATGCCCGGACACATGAATGTGCTGCTGGCCGAAGCCAATGTGCCCTACGACGAGGTCTTCGAGCTCGAGGACATCAATTCCGAATTCGCCCAGGCCGATGTTGCCTTTGTCATCGGCGCCAACGATGTCACCAACCCCGCCGCCAAGGAAGATTCCGCTTCGCCCATCTACGGCATGCCGGTCCTTGAAGTGTGGAAGGCCAACACCGTGATGTTTATCAAGCGTGGCATGTCGTCGGGCTATGCCGGCATCGACAACTCGCTGTTCTGGCGCGACAACACCATGATGCTCTTCGGCGACGCCAAGAAGATGACGGAAGAAATCAACAAGGGGATGTGAGGAGGCGTCTGTTCGTCACGCTGCCTTTCTCCGTGAGGGCCGTATCAGGACTTCAGCCGGAATTCCAAGCTTCGCGTTAAGCCTTCTGATCATGGCAATCGAGAGGCCGCGTTTGCGGTCCAGCACTTCGGCGATGCGGGCGCGTGAGCCGATGATGCCTTCCAAATCCTTGCGTTTCAGGCCCTGCTGTTCCATGCGGAACTTGATGGCTTCCACTGGATCCGGCGGGTCCATGGGAAAGTGCGCCGCTTCCCATGCGTCGATTAGCGTGGCCAATACATCAAGCCGGTCGCCTTTTGATGTACCGCTTGGCGAGCCCCACAGCGCTTCAACCTCAGCCAGCGCCATCTCATAGTCATCCGCCGACCTGATCGGCCTAACGTCAAGCATGATATTTGATCTCCTTCACATCGATGCGGTCATAGTCGCGATGACTGCCGATCCATTTGATCCACACGATCCCCTTCTCGAAATCCACCGCCGTCACCAGCCGGTAATCGTTACCCTTGATGTTGAAGACGATGCGCTCGCTTGAGACAACGCTGGCCGTTGCGTAGAGGCGTTTCACTTCCGTCATGTTCTGCCACTGCGCCTTGCTGACCTCCCAGAACCACGCATCCACAGCCGCTTTCAGCGCCCGGAAGTCCTTGTGATCTCTGCGGCCTTCAACAAATTCCCTCAGCGTGCGCCGCGCAATTACCCGCATGGCGAATATCTATCACGGTCCCATTTTGGGATCAAGAGAGTTTTTCGGTTCCTGCCATTGCGTCCCCGGAAAGCAGCGCCCTTCCCACGCCGCCACGCAATGGTCTAGATTCCACGGCAATGGCATCTCAAGGGAAGGCAACCGGCAAACCTATGGCAGAACCCAAAGAAGCGACTATTCTCGAACCACCCCGGGTCTATCTCGTTCACATGCTGGTGTTCACGCTGGCGGTTGCCATTTTGGTGGCGGTGCTGCTGCCGGGATTGCAAAACGCTTTCATGGCCAATGCCGGGCTTAACGGGGTGATCGTTGGCGCACTGCTGCTTGGCATGTTTCACTCCTACCGCATGGTCGGGCGGCTGTTTCCGGAGGTGGCCTGGATCAACCGTTTCCGCGAATCGGAAGCGGATGCCAACATTATGCGTCAGCCGCGGCTTCTGGGGCCCATGGCCTCGCTGCTCCGCAACCGGCAAAGCATGGTGCTCTCCCCCATGTCGATGCGCTCGCTGCTCGATTCGCTGGCGTCCCGTCTCGATGAATCGCGCGATCTCTCGCGCTATCTCGTAAGCCTGCTGATTTTCCTCGGGCTTCTGGGCACCTTCTGGGGCCTGCTTGAAACAGTCACTTCTATCGGCAACGCCATCAATGCGCTCGATGTCACCTCGGGACAATCG
This sequence comes from Aestuariivirga sp., assembly GCA_050728895.1. Taxonomy (GTDB): domain Bacteria; phylum Pseudomonadota; class Alphaproteobacteria; order Rhizobiales; family Aestuariivirgaceae; genus Aestuariivirga. The sequence goes on along the minus strand of JBOHKD010000001.1, from coordinate 20,845 downwards.
AGCACCGTATTCGAAGGCCTGAAGGAGGGCCTGAAGGGTCCGCTTTCGGGCATGGGCCTGTCGTTCTCGGCGTCGATGTTCGGGCTTGCCGGATCGCTGATCCTGGGCTTCCTCGATCTCAAGGCCGCCCAGGCGCAGAACCGTTTCTACAACGACCTTGAGGATTGGCTGTCGACGATCACCGACATCGCCGCGGGCGATGCGTCCGCTCCATCCGGCAGCCCGCCGTTCCTGAGGCTCGATCTCCAGTCGTTGCAGCGGGCAATCGAGAAATTGTCCGGTGCCCTCGATGCCGCAACGCCGGCGGACCGGGAACAGCATGGCAGCACGGAATCGATGGAGCAATTGGCCGATGCCGTGGCCGCGCTGGTTGCCCAAATGCGCGAGGAACAGAAGATGCTGCGCCAATGGACCCAGACCCAGCAGGTGCAGCAGAATGAAATCCAGCGCCTGCTTATCCGCGCTTCGGGTCCGCCACAGCGCACTGCCCGCGCCCAAGTCGACGAGGAGTGAACCATGGCCCAAGCCCTGTCGCGCCGCCGCCGGGACGATGCCCCTTATTGGCCGGGCTTCGTCGATGCCATGGCGCAGTTGTTGCTGGTCATCACGTTTTTGCTTTCGGTTTTCATGGTGGCACAGTTCCTGCTGGCGCGCGAAATCTCGGGCCAGGATTCGGCCCTTGGCCAACTGCGCGCCCAGATCGCCGAATTGACCGAGCTTCTGGCCCTGGAAAAATCCGCCAAGGCCGACGCCGATTCGCTCCTCCTCGCGCTGCAGGACGATTTGAGTTCCGAAAAGATCAAGAGCGCCAATTTCGCCGCACTGCTGGAAGCTGAAAACCAAAAGGGAAGTTCGGCGGGCTCGACACTTAGCGGCTTGCGGACAGCCCTCGACAAGGAAAAAAACATCTCGAACGAAGCGCTTGCCAAGGTCGAGCTGTTGAACCAGCAGATCGCCGCCATGCGCCGGCAATTGGCGCAACTCAACCAGTTGCTCACCGACTTGGAAACGCGCAACGCCGCTTCGGAAGCCCAAATCGCCAATCTCGGCAAGCGCCTCAATTCGGCACTTGCCCAGAAGGTTCAGGAATTGACCCGCTATCGCTCGGAATTCTTCGGGCGCCTGCGCCAGATATTATCGCAGCGCTCGGATATTCTGGTGGTGGGCGACCGTTTTGTGTTCCAGTCGGAAGTACTGTTTCCCAAGGCCGAGGCCGAACTAAACGAGGAGGGCCGGCAGGAAATGCTGAAACTGGCGGAGGCACTCAAACAGCTTGAAAGGGAAATCCCGGCGGACATCGCCTGGGTGCTGCGTGTCGATGGCCACACCGACACCGACCCCATCCTGTCGCCGTTGTTCAAGTCCAACTGGGAGCTGGCGGCGGGGCGCGCCATCGCCGTCATCAACTTTCTCGTAGCGCAAGGCGTTCAGCCCAATCATCTGGTCGCCGCCGGTTTCGGCGAGTTCCAGCCGATCGATCCGGGATCGACGGAGGAAGCAAAGTCGCGCAACCGCCGGATCGAGCTCAAGCTGACGGAGCGGTGAACTGCAACTTGGCGAGCTTCGCGTAGAGCGGATTGTTCTCCATGAGTTGTCCGTGCGTGCCTTCAGCGATCAACCGGCCGCCGTCGAGCACCAGGATGCGTTTCGCATTGCGGACGGTAGCGAGACGATGCGCGATCACCAGCGTGGTGCGCGAGGCGGTGAGTTTCTCGAGCGCCTGTTGAATGAGCGCCTCGCTTTCGGCATCGAGCGCGCTGGTTGCCTCGTCAAGCAGCAGGATGGGCGTATCGCGCAGGATAGCGCGGGCGATGGCGATGCGCTGACGCTGGCCGCCCGACAGTGTGACACCGCGTTCGCCCACTTCCGTATCGTAGCCTTGGCTTAGTTTTTCGGCGAATTCATCGACGCGCGCCGCTTGTGCCGCGTTTCGCACTTGCGCCTCGCTCGCATCGGATTTGCCGAAGCGGATATTATCCAGCACGCTGCCGGAGAAAATCATCGTATCCTGCGGCACCACGGCGATGCGGTTTCTCACCGCTTGCGGATCGGCGAGGCGAAGCTCGACCCCGTCGATTTCAACCGTGCCAGCTTGTGGATCGAAGAAGCGCTGGAGCAAAGCGAAGATCGTGGTCTTGCCCGCACCCGAGGGACCGACGATGGCCACCGTCTCGCCCTTTGCCACGGCGAAGCTGATGTTCTCAACGGCGGGAAGACCCAGCCTCGTTGCGTAAGTGAATGTCACTTGCCGGAATGCGACTTCACCTTTGGATGGTGAGGGTAGCGATACCGGATCGATAGGCGTAGCGATTGCCGGTTGCTCGTCGAGAAGTTCCGAGATGCGCTCAGCAGCACCCGCCGCCAGTTGGATTTCGCCCCAGACTTCCGAGAGCTGGCCTAACGAACTCGCCGCGAGGATGGCATAGATCAGGAATTGGCTGAGCGTGCCGCCGGTCAGATTGCCGGTCATCACTTCCCGCGCCCCATACCAGAGTAGGCAGACGATGGCGCCCAATGCGACGAAAATGATGGCGGCTGTCATCGCGGCGCGCGCCAGGGTACGCGTGGCGGCGGCGGTGAATGCCATTTCCGTGGCGGTGGCAAAAGTCTTCGCGGTCTCGCCTTCCTGCACATTCGACTGCACCATGGCTATGGCCGAGAGCCGTTCCTGGGCGAAAGCAGCGGAATGGGCGAGCTTGTCCTGCGCCTGGCGCGACAGGCCCCTGACACGCCTGCCGAAGATGACAAGCGGCAGCACGGCAAGGGGGATTGCGAGCAACGATAGTCCGGCGAGCTTGGGGCTGGTCACCGCCATCATCGCCATGGCGCCCACGAGCATGACGAGATTGCGGAGTGCTATCGAGGCGGTGGAGGAAAAGGCCGATTTGATCTGTGTGGTATCGGCGGTGAGGCGCGAGACCACTTCGCCGGTTTTTTGAGTTTCATAGAAACCGGGGTTGAGCTTGAGCAGATGGCTGAACAGCGCATCGCGGACATCGGCGACGATGCGTTCGCCGAGCCACATGACATAGTAGAAGCGCGTGGCCGAGCCTGCGGCCAGCACCGCGACAACGGCCAGCATGACGGCGAAATACTGATTCACCAGTGTGGCATTGTCGGTGGAGAAGCCGTTGTCGATGACGCGCCGGACGGCGATGGGCACGATCAGCGTTGCCGCCGCCGCGACGATGAGGGCGATGAGAGCCAGAATGACTTGCCCCCGGTAGCGGAGAAGAAACGGAGTGAGGCGAGCCAGGGGCCGGAGGCTCTTGCCCTTGGGCCTGCGGCGGGCCTCCTCTTCGTATTGATTGCTCATGGGCTTGGGTAGTGTCTCAGTTTGAATCTGGTAGCTCTTGACTATCATGGAATCCGTCCTGGCCCCGTGCCATATTCAGGGGATGCCAAAGAAACCAAAGCGTCCGCGCGACTTGAACCAGTGTGCTAAGCACATTGTGGATATTGCAACTGGGGTAGAAGAGCGGCCCGTAAAGCCAGCAGGCAAGAAACCCACTAAGCCATCCCCGGAAAAGGAAGTTGAGTCTGCATCGGATTGATGTCTTTCGCTCCTGCAATCTCGTAGGGACTTTCAAATCGCTTAGCTTCTCGTGATGCGATCCGGATTTGCTTGAGTTTATCAGCCGCTACATAGTAACGGCCTCTTTTTTCGCCCACTGGCAACAAAAACTCTAAGTCACAAAGCCTTTTCAGGTCTCTGCTTGCAACAACGTCCGATATTTTGAATTCGGAACGGTATCGATTATTACGAATGCGATAGCCCAGAGCAGCATCAATCAGAGGGACTTCCACCCGCTCTGGTAGTCTGCCTCCCTTAATAATTTTGGACACCTGTTCCCATATCCGGCCAATCTCATTGTTTCGTCGAATGAGAGTAAAGGCTTGCTGGTAGTGTGCATGTAGACAAAACCGCACCCACGGCAGCGCATCGTTGTTCGGCGACCATCGTCCCTTTCCCGTCGATGCTAGTATTTCATAGTAAGCTTGTGTGTTCCGGCCAAGCCATTCTTCGATACTGCAAAAAATCGGACTAACCACGCCACCTTTGGTCAGAAGCAAGGTCTGCAAGGCTCTCGCCATTCGACCGTTTCCATCTTTGAAGGGATGAACCATCGTGAGATTCAGATGCACAATTGCGCCCCTCACCATAGGATCAACCGATCCGGCCTCCTTCATCTGCTGGACAAGTTCAGAAACTAGGTCCGGCACTTTTTCAAAATCGGGTCCCTCGTAGACCTTCTCGCCGCTACCTTCGCGGACAACGTACACAGGTCCGGGACGCCACTGGCCTGGCAGTCTCGTCATGTCATAGCTGAGCATCATGAAATGAAGACTACGAATGAATTGCTCATTGATTTCCGCGTGCGGATCATCGTGAATCCGCAAAATGTAAGTCATGGCGTTTCTGTAGCCCACTAAAGCTCGAACAGTTTCTTCCGCAACATTCTCTGGTTTTTCGTCGTCAATGATTTCAACGGCGTCAGCCAAGTTTGCATTATACCCCTCTATGCTGTTTGACCCTTGGACCGCTCGCGCAAAGGTGTTTCTGCGAAGCGATCCCGTCCAGCGAACGGTATTTTGGCCAACAAGAAAGCGAAGCTGCTGGCGCTGTTTCTCAATCATTTCCAGTACTTCTTGGTCGATGGGCTGTAGGGCCGGAATTTGGTAAATCATAGAATTATCCAGATTCTTATCGTCGTTAAGACGATATATAATTGACTTTCCGACGAAGTCAATCTATATTTCCCACATGAAAAGACTAAACCAAGAACAAAGGAATCGGCTTTTGCACCTCCTCTGTGAGGGCAATTCCATCCGTTCCGTCACCCGGCTGACGGGCGCGAGCAAAAACACCGTCATCAAACTCATGATCGACGCCGGTAAGGCATGTGCGGCCTACCATGATGCGAACGTCCGCAACGTGACCGCCAAGCGGGTGCAGGTCGATGAAATCTGGAGCTTCACCTACGCCAAACAAAAGAACGTGCCGGGTGCCAAGGCCGCTCCCGACGGCGCTGGCGATACTTGGACGTGGACCGCGCTAGACGCCGATAGCAAAATGATCCTTTCGTATTTCATCGGCGGACGCGACGGTGAATGCGCCATGTGGTTCATTGATGATCTTCGCGCCCGTCTCGCAAACCGCGTCCAGCTAACCAGCGACGGCCACAAGGCGTATCTTGAAGCGGTTGAAGGCGCATTCGGTGGCGAAATTGATTACGCCATCTTGCATAAGGTCTATGGTTCATCGCCGGAAAGCATGAAGGGCAAGTACAGCCCGGCGGAATGCATCGGAACCCAAAAGCATCGTATTGAGGGCGATCCCGATCCCAAGCACGTCAGCACGTCCTATGTAGAACGCTCAAACCTCACCATGCGGATGCACATGCGCCGGTTCACCCGGCTCACGAACGCCTTCTCTAAAAAGGTTGAAAACCATGCCTATGCCGTCGCGCTGCACATGATGTATTACAATTTCGTGCGGCTGCATTCCAAGCTGCGCATGTCGCCCGCCATGGCCGCTGGCGTCTCTGACAGGCTTTGGGAGATTGGCGATATTGTGAGCCTTGTCGAAGCCGAAGAAGCCAAGGCGGATCGCTCGCGCGGTTCTTACAAGAAGAAAAATTCAGACTGACCCACTACCTGGGCTTGGGCCGCCTTGCCTCTCGGGAGCCTTTCCTGTATAGGCCCCGCCGAAACTAGACAATCCCCACCTATTGCTGAAGCCGGAGAATTCGCGTCATGAAGGAAGGCATCCATCCCGACTACCACACCATCAATGTGGTGATGACGGACGGCACGAAATTCGTCACCCGTTCGACCCTTGGCAAGGCCGGCGACACGCTGTCGCTCGACATCGATCCAAAAACGCATCCCGCCTGGACCGGTGGCCATCAGACGCTGCTCGACCGCGGCGGCCGGGTATCGAAGTTCAACCAGAAATTCGGCTTCCTCAAGAAATAAGCGGGGCTAACTATATCCCCCGCTCAAGCTTCTCCAGCTCTTTCACGGCGTCCTTCACCGACGGCATGTTGGGATTAATGGCGAGTGCCTCGTTGAAGGCTCGCATCGCCGCGCCATAGTTCTTGCGGCGCTGCTCGATCATGCCGCGGCCAGAAAGGGCGCCGAAGTGGCGAGGTTCAAGCTCCAGCACATGATCGATATCAGCAAGCGATGCCTGGTCGTTTCCCATGATGAAATGCAAGGTGGCGCGCTTGTTCCAGGCTTCGGCGAAATCGGGATAGGCGCCGGTCAGCCGGTTGAGGATGGCAAGTGCGGGCTCCGGAGCGCCCTCGTTCATGGCGCGCGTCGCCTGGCGCAGTAAAATCTCCGCCGTGGGCGAATCCGATGCCATCCATATGGCCCAGATATCTTGCTCGGCCGATTTTGCCTCCCCGAGGCTTACCTCTTGATGCAACCTTGCGAGCAAGGCGTCGAGCCGGTCGGAGCGGCTTTCGGCGGGAGATTTTTGCCGAAAGGGAACGCTTGTCGCCTCGGAGGGTACGCGCATGCCGTCGCCAAACGCCGGAACGGCGATCAGGATACTGAAAGCAAGCCCAAGGCCGATGCCGCGCATGGCCTCATATTACACGTTTCTTGCCTGGCAACAAAATGTGCGGGGGCCGGAGGTAAACGGACCTTAACCCTGGCGCGACTTGAAGCGCGGATTGGTCTTGTTGATGACGTAAACGCGGCCCTTGCGGCGGACCACCTTGTTGTCGCGGTGTCGCTTGATGAGCGACTTCAGCGAATTGCGGACTTTCATGTACTTCACCCATAGTCTTGGCGTCTTGTTGAGGCCGGTCTATAGGGACGGCCCGAACCCCTGTCAACCAACAGCCCTGCCCCATGCCGCCCAATGTCGATGCGACCGAACTTTGGCTCACCATCGCCGTCCTCCTGGGTGGCGGAGGGATTATCGCCGCCATGTCCTGGCTTGAGCGGAGTCCCCGTCAAAGCCTTGAACCCCGCATGATTCCCACCACCCCGGTCCTTCTCGTGGGAGCCGTCATTGTCCTTCTTGCTTTCGTGCATCTGCTCAATCTCTGGGGCATAAACACCGGACGCCAATAAGAGTGATTCCATGCTTGCCTCCACCCGCACCCTGTATTTCGAAGATTTGTCGCTCGGCATGACCGAGACCTATGCCAAGGAGGTAAAATCCTCCGACGTCGTGGGCTTTGCCGAAATCAGCGGCGACCGCAATCCGATCCACCTTTCGGAACACTTCGCGGCCAGGACACCTTTCGGCGGCCGCATTGCCCACGGGCTTTATACGGCCAGCCTGATCTCGGCGGTGATTGGCACGAGATTGCCCGGACCCGGCGCTATCTATCTGTCGCAAACGCTCAACTTCAAGGCGCCGGTCAGGATCGGCGATGTGGTCGAGGCCAGCGTCGAAGTCGCCGAACTTGTCGAAAAGGGCCGGAGGGTAAAGCTCGTCTGCCGCTGCACGGTGGCGGGTACGCTGGTGCTTGAAGGCGAAGCATTGGTGAAGGTGCCCCAGCGGCCGGAGATGGTGTAAGGCCCTGGGCCATGACCGCAACGGATCATCGCGTCGCCGTGCTCGGCATCTTCGCGGCCGACCTGGTGTTCCGGGCCGGCCGTCAACCGGCAATCGGTGAAACGTTGATCGGCTCGGGCTTTGTCATGAGTCCGGGCGGCAAGGGTTCGAACCAGGCGGTCGCCGCCGCCCGTAGCGGAGCCACGGTTACCCTCATCTCGAAGATTGGCCATGATGCTTTCGGGGACATGGCACTCGCGGCATGGACGAAGGAAGGCATCATCCCGCGCGTTGTGCGGTCCCCCACTGAATCCACGGGAGCCGCCGGTATCTTCGTCAATGATACAAATGGCGAGAACGCCATCATTGTCGTGCCGGGGGCGGCCTCCACGATCGGTCCCGCGGATATCGATGCCGCCGCCGATGCCATCACCACATCGAAGGTTTTCGTCACACAACTCGAACAGCCCTTTGCCGCCGCGCGGCGCGGGCTTGAGATTGCCAAGGCTGCGGGCGTCATCACCCTGTTCAACCCAGCCCCCGCAGCTCCTCTGCCGGATAATATCTATCCACTATGCGACTATGTGATTCCCAATGAGAGCGAAGCGGCGAGTCTCACCGGAATGAATGTTTTGTCCGCCGATGACGCGCGCCGCGCCGGCGATGTTCTTGTGAAGAAAGGAGCCGGCACTGCCCTGATCACGCTCGGTGACAGGGGCGCCGTTTTCCATGCGCGCGGCCGGTCGGTGTTTCTCGCGGCATTCTTCGCCGGACGCGCGGTCGACACCACCGGTGCGGGCGATGCCTTTGTCGGAGCCTTCGCTGCGGCACTCGCACATGGGTTCGACCCGCTTGACGCCGCTCGCTTTGCATCCGCTGCGGCCGGCATTTCGGTGACCCGTCCCGGTGCTGCATCCGCCATGGCGCGGCTTCCGGAGATCGAGCGGTTGCTGGCGCAATCCTAAATCACGAGCACGTTAAGTCGATTCGACTTAACATGATAAACCTGAGAAGTGCGGCAAAGAAGATATTGACACTCATGCAGAATGACCCTCGCTCCCATGGCCTGTGGGAAACAACCGCGCCGAAAGCCCCCAAAACGGCAAGGCTTTCCGGGCATGCAAAGACCCAGGTGGCCGTGGTGGGCGCGGGGTTTACGGGACTTTCGACAGCCCTGCATTTGGCAGAGGCCGGGACCGCTGTAACGGTTCTCGAAGCCGTCGAAATCGGCTTCGGCGCTTCGGGACGCAATTCCGGCCTGGTCAACGCCGGCATGTGGGTGATGCCGGAAAACCTTCCAGGCGTCCTCGGCACCGAATATGGCGAGCGGCTTTTGAACCTCCTCGGCAATGCGCCCGCCGCCGTATGGGACCTGATCCAAAAGCACGGCATCGAATGCGAAACCGTAAAGAACGGCACGCTGCATTGCGCCGTGGGACAAAAGGGCTTGGCCGAACTTACAGAACGGACCCGTCAATGGGCGGCGCGGGACGCACCGGTGCGCCTTCTCGATGCCAAGGAAACAAGGGCGCGGACGGGAACCGCGGCCTATGCGGGTTCGCTGCTCGATCTTCGCGCCGGCACCATCCAGCCGCTCACCTATGTAAGGGGCTTGGGCCAGGCCGCCATTGCGGCAGGCGCCAAAATTTACACGGGGAGCCCGGTCACGGGTTGGGAACAGGTCCAAGGCCGATGGATTGTCCGCAGCCCCGCCGGCACGGTCGAAGCCGATTGGATCGTGGTGGCAACCGACGCCTATACCAAGGGCACATGGCCGGAAATTCGCCGCGAGCAAATCCATCTCCCCTATTTCAACATCGCCACGCGGCCCCTGAGCGATAATATCGCAAAGACCATTCTGCCGGAGCGCGAAGGCGCCTGGGATACAAGGAAAGTGCTGCGCTCCTTCCGCTTCGACGCGCAAGGCCGCCTGATCTTCGGCAGCGTGGGAGCGCTTCGAGGCGCCGGCGCCGCGATCCATCGCGCCTGGGCGAAACGCTCCATTCATTCACTCTTTCCACAGATCGGCGATATCGAGTTCGAAGCCGAATGGTACGGCACGATTGGCATGACCGAAAACAATCTACCGCGATTCCACCGCTTCGCGCCCAATGTCATCGGCGTCTGCGGCTACAATGGCCGGGGCATCGCACCCGGAACGGTGTTCGGCCGGGTGCTGGCCGAGCATATAATGGGCAAAACTGCCGTTGCGGATTTGCCGCTTCCCGTAACGGCTCCCGAAGACACTGGCTTTCGCACCCTGAAGGAACACTACTATGAGCTGGGCGCGGAGCTAGCCCATTTCGTTGATGCCAGGATTTAACAAGATGCCCCTCCCTCCGTCACAAGCCGACACGCTTGGCCTCACCGAAGCGCACATGCGGGCGCTCGGCTATCAAATGGTCGACATGGTTGTGAAACATTGGGTGGGCCGTGCCCACGAACCTGCCGTTGCAGTGGCCTCCCGGAAACCGCTTGAAGCCAAAATCGGTGGCGCCGTGCCGCAGGAGCCTTCCGATCCGGCGGCGGCCTTGGCCTCCTTGCGCGATCTCCTATTGCCTTACATGCAGCATGGCGATCACCCGCGCTATTTTGCGCGCGTGCCGGGGCCATCGTCCTTTGCCGCGATCCTCGGCGATTGGCTGGCCACGGGCTTCAATGCCATGGCGGCCACCTGGGTGGGTGGCAGCGGCCCCGCCACACTCGAACTCGTGGTGATCGACTGGCTGCGGCAACTGCTCGGCATGCCGGAGGAAACCCAGGGAGTGATCGTGAGCGGCGGCTCCATGGCGAATTTCACCGCCTTTGCCGCTGCCTTCGCGGCGAAGGGGCGCGGCGTTGTTTATCTGAACGACCAGACCCACGCCTCGCTCAAACGCAATTTTGCGGCCCTCGGCGCGCCGCCGGAAGATGTAAGGGTGCTGCCGACTGGCCGCGATCTCAAATTCAACATGGCCGAGCTTGCAGCGCTGATCGTCGATGACCGCGCCCAAGGCCGAAAGCCCGTGATGATCGTGGCAACTGCCGGATCGACCAACACCGGCGCTTGCGATCCGTTGCCGGAGATTGCCGCCCTGTGTAAGGCCAACGATCTTTGGATGCATGTGGACGGGGCCTATGGCGCGCCCGCCGCCTTGACGGCCAAGGGAAGGGCGCATCTCATCGGCATGGAGCTTGCGGATTCACTCGTTCTAGATCCGCACAAATGGCTGTTCCAGCCCTATGACTGCGGTTGCGTTCTGGTGCGTCATCCGGGTGCGCTTGAGCGTGCCTTCACGATGAATCCCGAATATCTGAAAGACGTGATGGGTGGGGAAGGCGAAGTCGATTTCTTCAACCGCAGTCTCGAACTGACGCGCAAGGCCCGCTCGCTGAAACTGTGGATGACCTTCAAGACCTATGGAGCGGGCGCGATTTCCGCCGCCATCGCCCGCGGCATCGAGCTCGCTGAGATCGCGCAGGCGCTGATCGTCAAAGAAGGATCACCATGGGAACTGGTGACGCCGGCCCAGATCGGCATTGTGACTTTTGCCAGGCGCAATGCCAAACCCGGCGAACATGCCGCGATGGTGAATGATATCACGCAATCGGGTTATGCCACGCTGTCCTCGACCGTCATCGGCGGGAGAAGCGTGCTCCGGCTGTGCACCATCAATCCGAGCACCACCGAAGCCGATATCGCGGAAACGCTGCAACGGCTGGCCTCAATGGGCAGGTGAGCCGGTTCTGAGTGTTGGCTAGAGCATGTTGATGTGAGTTCCGGCAGTTCTCTGGTGGCCGACCAAATGAGGCTTTAATGCCGCGATGCAGGCCGCTAGGATTACCGTTTCTGAAGGCGCCCCGCCCATGACGTGGAAAACATCGTTCCGCTCGCTCTATTACGAGGGAGCGCCCGAACCCGGCGATCCGATATTGCTACCGGGCGAAACCTGCCTCCTCATCATCGATGTGCAGAACACCTACCTCGAACGTCCCGACCGGCTTACGCTTTCGGAGGCCGATCAGCGGCGCTACGATGCCTGGACACCCTTCCATGAGCGCATGCGGAAAACCGTCATTCCACGCACCGCGGAACTCCTGAAGCGCGCCCGCGGCCATGGCATCGAATGCCTTTTCGCCCGTATCGCCTGCCAGACCGACGATGGTCGCGACAGGTCGCTATCGCAAAAGAAGCCGGGTTGGAACAACCTGCTGTTGCCCAAAAACGGCACGCCTTCGCAACTCGTCGATACCTTGCAGCCGGTCGGCGATGAGATCGTCGTCACCAAAACGACGGACTCGGCGCTGACCGGCACCAATCTCCGCCTCATCCTGCACAATCTCGGCATCAAGCACGTGATCTGCTGCGGCATCTTCACCGATCAATGCATCTCCTCGACGGTGCGGAGCTTAGCCGATGAAAGTTTCGGGGTGGTCGTTGTGGAAGATTGCTGCGCTGCGGCAACAGACGAGTTGCACCGCAAGGAACTCGAAATCATCAACATGATTTATTGCCATGTGATGTCGAGCGCCGAGCTTATTCGAATCATGGGCTTTGCAAAGTGAAGCGATAGACTTTAGTATCCCGAACGGCCAGCAACGGGCAGGTCCGGGAAACATGGACCGCCCTCTGTTGGGGGGAAGTGCACGTTCAAAGGGAAACCGGAGGGGCCATGGCTCAAAGCACCGCCCAAGGCACTATCGACGTCTCGCGCAGCAAAAACGTCGATCTACTTCACGCAAAAGCCATTGGGCTGATGGGCGTGCTTTTCCTGACCGTCACAGGGGCAGCGCCGGTTTCGGCGATGCTCGGCAACGTGCCGTTCGCGGCGGGCTATGGCATCGGCATCCACACGCCGGCGGCTTTCCTTCTGGCCACGATCGTGCTCACCATCTTTTCCGTGGGCTACGCCGCCATGGCGGCCCGCGTGTCGTCGGTCGGCGGCTTCTACTCCTTCATCAGCCAGGGCTTGGGCCGCGAGGTTGGCATGTCGGCCGGCATCTCGTCGCTAGCCTGCTACAGTGTCTTTGAAGCATCGCTGACCGGGCTCTTCGCCTTTTTCGGCAATCAATGGCTCCAGACCCATCTCGGCATCAATGTGCCGTGGCTGGTGCTGGCGCTGCTCATGATCGCGCTAACCGGCGTTCTGTCCTATCGCGATGTCAAGCTTTCGGCGCAGATTCTGGGCGTAGCCCTGATTCTCGAGATCATCATCCTGACGATCTTCGTGTTCGGCGTGGCTTCCGCCTCGACCGGAACAAGTTTCACCGGAGAGGCCTTGAATGTTTTCAACGTGACAATACCCGTGGCCGCACAGCAGGTGGGCGCGGTGGCGATCCCGGCAGGTGCTGCCGCCGTCGGCATTTTCATGGCCTTCTGGTCCTGGGTCGGCTTCGAAATGGCGCCGAACTATGCCGAAGAATCACGCGATCCGAAGCACATCATCCCGCGTTCGCTGTACATCTCGGTGATCGGTCTTGGCGTATTTTACGTCATTGTGAGCTGGTGTGCCGTTTCGGCCTATCCAACCGAAGGCGATATGCTCGCCAAGGCATTTGCCGATTCCGGCAATTTCTACCTGACGCCGCTGGAACAATTCGTCGGCGGCTGGGCCTATGAGCTTCTGGGCATTCTCATCCTCACGAGTTCGTTCGCTTGCGGCACGTGTTTCCACAACACGGCGGCGCGCTACATGTACTCGCTCGGCCGTGAGGGCATATTGCCCCAGTTGCTGGGCGGCACCCACAAGTCGTTCCGCAGCCCCCATACGGCCTCGGTCGTGCAGACGGTTCTGGCTGCTGTGTGGGTCATTCTCTTCGCCGTGCTCAACGGCTTTGGCGATCCTTTGGCGCAGGCCTTTCTCGGTGTCTATACGCTCTTTGCCGTGCTTGGCACCGGGCTTCTCCTGGTGATTCAGGCGGTGGTGTCGATTGCCATCTTCAACTACTTCCGCAAGAACGGCGGCGGCAATGTACTGACAACAGTGGCGGCACCGCTTCTGTCTTTCGTGGTCCAGCTCTGGCTCGTTTATCTCCTGGTGAGCAATCTCGCAACCTTTGCCGGAACCAGCGCTTTCGCCAATGCCATACCCCATATCGCGCTGGCGATCATCGTGGCCGGCCTAATCTGGGGTTTCGTGCTGAAATCTTCCAACCGGGCCGCCTATGACAACATCGGCCATATGGTGAACGACGGCTGAGTCCGTTTCGACAGGTTTGAGGGGACGGCTACCTACCGCCGTCCCTTTTTTGTTCAGGGGATAATGTCATGCCGCACTCAGTCAAGGGCCGCTCGGTTTTGGTGACAGGCGGTAGCAAGGGCATCGGCAAGGGTATCGCCCGTGTGTTTGCCGAAGCAGGTGCCAAGGTTGCTATCGTGTCGCGCCACGCCGATCAGGCGGCGGCGGCGGCGAAAGACATCGGCAATGGCGCCATTGGATTGGCGGGCGATGTGACTTCGCTCGCCAGCATGGATGCCGCCATGAAAGCCGTGGCCACAAGGCACGGCGGCCTCGATGTGCTCTGCGCCAATGCCGGCATCTTCCCATCGGCAAGGCTCGAAGAGATGACCAGCGAACAGTGGGATGAGACGGTCGATACCAATCTCAAGGGCACTTTCCACGCGATCAGGGCGGCTATCCCCTATCTGAAAAAATCAAACCAGGGCCGCATCGTCATCACCTCGTCGATCACCGGGCCCGTTACCGGCTTTCCGGGCTGGACGCATTATGGCGCGACGAAAGCGGGCCAGTTGGGCTTCATGCGCACCGCCTGCATCGAGCTGGCGAAATACGGGATTACCGTAAACGCCGTCATGCCGGGCAACATCGTCACCGAAGGGCTGGCCGGCATGGGCGAGGAATACCAGCGGAGCATGGCCGCCTCCGTGCCGCTCAAACGCCTCGGCAGTGTCGAGGACATCGGCCATGCGGCATTGTATTTCGCTTCGAAGGAAGCTGCCTATGTGACGGGACAAACGATCATCGTCGATGGCGGGCAGATACTCCCGGAGAGTCTTGAAGCGCTGGCTCAGGCATGACCAACTTCTCTCCATGACCGCCCTTGAGGCGGTCATCCAGTCTGGGTGGCCGGGTCAGGCCCGGTCATGGAGAAGTTATGAGAACCTTCGCAAATAATCCTCGCACAAGCCCGCCGTTCCCTCCGTGTACGGATGGCCCATGGATTTGGCGAGATCGGTTTCGGAATGTGATCCGATCCAGGCGACCAGCAACAATCGTCGTAGCATGACAAAGGTCGGTATTTCGTCTTCATCCATCTTCGATAATTCGGCGGTGCGGCGATAGCCCCTTTTCCAGGATTCGATTAGCTCCGGCACTTGCGGCTCATGTTCGTAGAAGGAAACAGGCGTTGCCGCGTCATACATGTACCATCCGAAGCCGCAGTCATCGAAGTCGATGACCTTTACCGTCTTGCCGTCGATCAGCAGATTGGCAAGGCGAAGGTCGCAATGGACCAGGCCGAAACGTTCCGCACCCCTGCCATAGGCGGCGAGTCTCTTGCCGATCAGGCGGACAGTCCGGCCAAAGAGTTCGGTTTTTTCCGCGTCAACGCCCATGCCATCGCGCCAGCGGCCCCAGTGGGGCTTGTTCTCGCCAAGGCTTGTCTCGAAATCCCAGGTGTGACGCTCAAACCATGGCGGGCGCCGCCACTGGCGGGCGTGCCGGTGCATCCGCGCGGTTACTTCACCGAGTATCTCGAATGGCTCCGACAAATCCTCGCCGATGCCGGGCTCCGAACCTGTCTCCCACTCCGACAGTACCACATGGCGCGGGCGCTGCATGCGCGGGTGCCCGGCAATCTGAATGAGTTCGCCGTCCTTGCCCTTGACCGGCACCGGCGTCACCACCACGCCCGACTGGCGCAAGTCCATGAGCCAGGCGAGTTCCGAGGCAATCGCTAACTTCGAATGATAGCCCTCGCGGTGGACGCGCAACGCCCAGCGGCGCCCATCGGGCGCTTCCACCCTGTAGGTGGCGTTCTCCGAGAGATTGATCATCTCGATCGAGAGGCCGGACGGAAGGGCATAATTCCGCGCCGCTGCCTCGGCCAGTTCAAGCAGGCAGGCGAGCTGGCCTTCATGGCTCAGGCTTTCGAAATCGGTCACGTTCAAACGCCCCTAGTTTTCGCGGCCCTCTATCGATGCCAGAACCCGCTCAATCTCCGCAAGACCCCGCTCCACATCGGCCAATTTGCCGGACATATAAACCCGGCCCGCGGCACCTATCATCTGCACATCGACCAGCGTGAGCGAGGGTGCGGCTTTCTCGGCCTCGTTCGCGGCAATCGCCGCATAGAGGGCGGGCACCATCTCGCACACCAGCAGGGTTTCGCCGGGCAAAACCATGGAGGCCTGGCGGTTGCGGTTGATGATGACTGCGTGGCTGTCAGCAATATCTTCGATCACATCGGTGAACAGGATGCGGGGCTTGAGCTGATCGCCTTCTCTCAGGCCGATGCCCTGGAGCACAACGCGCCCCGCCGCCAGCAGCTTCTCCTTGTCGGACCCATGAATCTCGAGAATGCCGAATTGGCGCTCGACAAAGAGAATGCCGGGTTCGAGATTGGGATCGGCCTTCAGCGCGAGATCGATCACCCGCTCGATCATCAGGCCGGGGGCGACCTCGATGATCAGCGCGTGCTGTCCCGCATAGGGCGGATAACCGCGCGCCCTGACAGGCGTTCCCATATAGGCTGCAAATTGCGGCTGCAGGTTATCCAGTGTCAGATAGACCCTGAGTTCGCCCTTCGCAGCCGTTCGCGAGGCTGCCACGTCCCCGTGTCCCGAATTACTTGGTCAAACCGGAGGTAAAGTGCTTCGAGACATCGGCGTGGGGACGGGGGATCACATGGACCGACACCAGCGTTCCGATCTGGCCCGCCACTTCGGCGCCGGCTTCGGTGGCGGCCTTCACCGCGCCCACATCGCCATTGATGATCACCGCCACCAGGCCATCGCCCACCTCTTCACGGCCGATGATGGTGACGTTGGCGGCTTTCACCATGGCATCGGCGGCGGCGAGTGCCGCCACATAGCCCTTGGTTTCGATCATTCCGATTGCATTGCTCGACATGTTGTCCTCCTTGTTGAGCGTTAGCGTTTCGTTGCGGTTTCATCGATGGAGCCGATGATCAGCGCATCGATGGGCGGGGCTTTTCCCGGAAACCAGGCGGCGGCGACAGAGCCCGTCGCCACGATCACCTTCTCGCCCTCGCCGCAGCCCAGCGGATCAAAGGCCAGAAGCTGCTGGTTCGAGTGATCGACGATCACTTCCAGAATGGAGCCCGTAGGCACGTCCGGTATTTTCTTGGTGGACCAGATGCGGCCCGTGACGGTTGCTTTCAGCATCTAGCGTCTCCTTTCAATTTTAAGTCCAAGGCGGCGCGCTTTGTCGCGCGCCAGTGGTGTCAGCACGGCGCCCGCGTCCAGCACCAATGTGCCGGCGCCTGCGAGCTTGTCGATCCTTTGTTCAGTGATGACCCCGCCGAGCGCACCGTTGGCGGAAGCCGATACACCAGCGAGCGTAAAACGCAGCTTTCCCGCGCGAACGGCATCGAGGGTTACGGGCTGGATGAGACGCGTCACAAAAGCCGCGAGATCACCGTCATTGGCAATGCGGACCGTCTCCATCCCGCCGCTCGCTGGCTTACGCTGGGCCAGCGTTTCGCGCAGCAGATCGCGGACCATGCCCCGAAGTTCGCCCGAAATTTCCGGTTTCATGGCCATGTCCTAGATCTCCAATGCCTGTTCGGCGGCGGTGGCGGCGGCTCGCACTTCGGATTCGGAGCCCGAGAGATAAAGCCTGCCGGTGGCGCCGATCATGCGGTAATCGACAATCTTGATATTGGCCGTCTTCTCCGCCCCATTGGCGGCGAGGATGGCATAGGCCGCGGGCTCGGTTTCGAGCACAAAAAGCGTTTCACCGGCCAGGATCATCGAGCCTCCCTTGTTGCGGTTGATCAAAAAGGCGTGCCCGGGATCGATACGGGTGACGATCTTCGATGCCAGAATTTTGGGAGCCACGGCCTTGTCCGGCGTCATTCCCATGGCATCGAGCACGGCTTCGGCGGAAGCTTTCACCGCGGCGATATCGCGCGAATGAATTTCGAGATAGCCGAACTGGCGCTCCACCGCGAGGATGCCGCCCTCAACCTCCGCCGTTTTCAACGCCACATCGGTTAGCGCCTCGATGTCGAGACCAGGTGCCACTTCGATGATCTGTGCCGCCATGTTGGTGCGCGGCAGCGAACCCCTGATCCAGGTGCCGAGCGTGCACATGGTCTGCGGTTGCAATTGATCGATGAAGATGAAGGAGCGCAGTGTTGACATGGGGATCAGGCGGCCAGGACCGCGTTCAACTCTTCAAGAATAATGCGGCGCAACTCGCGGCGCAGTTCGCCGTCGCCGGAATTGTCGACGGCCAGCGAAACGGTTGCGGTTTCACGCTTTGGCAGGTTGAGAGGATCGAGACCCTCGAAATGACCAAAGATTTCGGCGGCTTCCTTGTTGTAGGCGAGGCGCGCGTACTGCATGAGATGATGGGGTGTCAGATTGTCGCCGATGGACGATCCCCCCGCGAACCCTGTGCCGACCGTCATGGAAGGTCCGAGATTGGTTTCGAAGCCTGCCGCCCCCAGCGAGCAACCGGCGTTTACCGCAACACGCAATGCCGGCACGGTGGCGGTGAAGGCCATGATGTTGATTTCGTTTTTCGAATGAATTGCGGCGGAGTGGCCGGTGCCGGAGTGGCGCATCATCGAGCGCGCGGCGGAAATCGCCTGGTCGATGTTCTGCACCCTGGCAAAGGCGAGCACCGGGCAAAGCTTTTCGCGGACCAGTGTTTCCTCGGGTTGAACGAGATCGACGGATGTTACGAGAATCCTCGCATTCGGCGCGTCGAAACCGGCTTCACGCGCAATGATGCTCGCGTCCTTGCCGATCATGGCGACATTGAAGCCATGTTCCTTGAACAGGAGGGCTCTCAGCTTGTCAGTCTCTTCCTTCGTGCAGATATGGGCGCGTTCGGCCTTCAGATGTTCGAGCAGGCGGGAGGCCACGGTTGAGTAGGCGAGCAGCACCGATTCATTGGTGCAGAGAATGGAATTGTCGAAAGATTTCGATTCGACGATGCGTTTTGCCGCAAGTTTCAGATCGGCGGTGTCATCGACCACAACCGGCGCATTGCCGGGACCGACGCCCAAGGCTGGATTGCCGGAGCGATAGGCGGCTTTCACCACGGTGGGTCCGCCCGTTGCCACGATCAGATTGATGCGCTCGTCCGACATGAGTTTCTCGATCAGCGGAATATTGGGCTCGGCGATCACCTGAATGGCGCCGTCGGGAGCGCCCGCCGCGGTGGCGGCTTCTGCCAGCACACGCGCCGCATCGGCACAGCAGGCCTTGGCGCCGGGATGCGGGCTGAGGATAATGGCATTGCGCGTCATCAGCGCCAGCAGCGTCTTGAAATAAACGGTAGCGATGGGATTGGTCACCGGGATCAGTGCGAAGATGACACCGGCGGGGCGCGGCAATTCGACAATCTTCCTTGCGGCATCTATGCGGGGACCGACGAAATCTTCATTTTTGTAGTGATCGTAAATACCCCGGGAGCAGGATTCATTCTTGATGCGCTTGTGCTCAACCACACCCATGCCGGTTTCGCGCACGGCCCATTCGGCGAAATGTTGCGCCTTGGCGTGCCCGGCGTTGGCGATGGCCTCGGCCACGCGCAGGATTTGCCCCCGATCCATTTTCGTGAGTTTGGCGGCGGCCCAGCGGGCGCGATCCAGCATCATCTTCGCCTGTTCGGTTTGGGCGTCGGGAACTTTCATCAGAACTTCGGTCATGGTTCACGCTCCTCAATTTACTTTCGCCGCATCGCGCAGGAGTTCGCGGGCGCGCGGCATGGCGGCATCGAAGCGGTCGATGATTTCCTGGCATAAATCGGCGGTAAGCAGAACGCCGGGTTTCCATTGCAACACGCGCTTGTCGAGGGAAGAGAAGATCGCCCAGATACCATTCTCGTAAAGGGCGCGCGAGATATGAACCGCGCCTTCCGGGTGGTGACTGAATTCAAGGCCGAGGATCACGCCCTTCTGGCGCACCCCGGTGAAGATGTCGCCGTGACGCGCCATCATCTCTTTCATGCCCTCCGCCATGAATTCGGTTACGAACCCCACATTGGCCACGAGTTCCGGCCGCTCAAGCATCTCGATCACCTTGTGGGCGACCACGCAACCAAGCTCGGCACCGCCCGAGGTTGATAAGTGGGCGGCACCATCCTCGTTCAGCCAGCCGCCGGTTTTTTCATTCACGAGACAGGCGCTGATCGGATAGAGGCCGCCGGTCAGACCCTTGGCCGTCACTATGATATCGGGCTGGATGCCATAGGTCTGCCAGCCCCACATCTTGCCGGTGCGCATCAGGCCGGTTTGCACTTCGTCGGCGATATACATGGTGCCGTATTTCTCACACAACGCCTTGCAGGCGTTGAGATAGCCGGGCTCCGGCATGGGAAATCCAAGCGTCGCCGGGATCGTCTCCATGATGAGAGCGGCGCAATCGTTGCCCTTGAGCGCTTGCTCCATCGCGTCGATGTCGTTGAAGGGCACCTGAATGAAAATCTCCGGCTGATCCGAAAGAAATATCTTGGTGAAACGGTCATCGCCGGTTGCCACCGAAAGTCCCGAGTGGCCGTGGTAGCCCTTGACGATCGAAACGATCTTGCGTCGCTTGGTGGCATAGCGCGCGCTCTTGATGGCGATATCGACAGCCTCCGCACCTCCCGGTGCAAACACCGCGTAAGTCATCCCCGGTGAAACCTTGATCAGCGACTCGGCGAGCGCGGCGCGGGCGACCGACGGAAACCAGTGATTGCCGATATCGAAATAATCGAGGGCGCCCTTCAACGTTTCGATCAGTTCCGGATTGCGATGGCCCAAATTGTAGGTGCCGCCGTTGAGGTGAAGATCGATCAGCCTGCGTCCCGACATGTCATAGAGGCAGTAGCCCTCGCGGCGGTCGATGACCAGATCGACGCCCAGGCTTTGCCAGAACCTGGTCTTGTCGGGATTCCAGTAGCGGATGGCCTTGTCGAAGAGCTCCTGCTTCGATTCGAACTTGAACAGGCCGTAATCGTACATTGTTGCTCCTTCGGGCAATTTATGCCCAACTTAGCGCTATTTGTGATGTAAACACAACAGAAAACGTTGTCAAGTGGTCATTTATTGATCAAAATATAAAATATGTTGGCAAGTTGGTCAAATTCTCTGCAACCATGTCATGATGTCACCATGAGCAAGTCGAGCCTCCGCCTCAACAAATCCGAC